>CAYTLX010000153.1:0-5762 GCA_964438645.1 uncultured Saprospiraceae bacterium
AACAGGCGCAAAAAGGGCATTTTATGGCAAAAATCTGTGGGTACCTAAATAGTTATAAAAAAACATTATTTTTACAGTTCTTACATCAAAAAAAAGGAAAGCAACCCATTCTACAAGCATCAACCGTTCAAAAATATAGTTTACTCGAAAGTTAACCATGCCATAATAGAACCTTCAATGCGATGCTAGACAGGCGGGGCTGAATGCCTAAGTTCTGTGGACTTCCCAAAGGACAATTAAAACGTATCCAACACAAATAGCACCCAACTCCAAAACTTTACTTCCATAAACCCACATTGAAGCCAAAATAAATGTACTTTTGGGGATGCATACCAAATAAAAACGACTAACCATGGATGACAAAACCAAAAGAAAACAATTTAGCCCCGAAACCTTAATGATGTCCTATGGCTACAACCCCCGATGGTCAGAAGGAGCCGTAAAATGCCCCATTTTTCAAACTTCTACCTTTGTTTTTGACACTGCAGAAGAAGGGAAGGCTTTCTTTGAGATTGCCTACGGTATGCGAGACCAAGAACCCAATGAAAAACTAGGGCTTATCTATAGCCGCCTAAATAATCCAGACCTAGAGATTTTGGAAAATAGGCTAAAATTATGGGATCAAGCAGATGATTGCGCCGTCTTCGAAAGTGGTATGTCCGCTATTTCTACCGTCTTTTTGGAGTTTTTAAAACCTGGAAGTCTGTTGCTTCACAGCAAACCTGTCTATGGGGGGACTGATCACTTTATCCACCACATTTTAAAGGATTTTGGTATCCATACGGTGGGTTTTCACCCAAATATGTCCGAAGAAGAAATCATCCAATTAGTCAAAGATACAGGGCATAGTGACAAGTTAACCCTTATCTATATCGAAACGCCCGCCAACCCAACCAACGCCTTGTTTGACATGGCCATGGCCAAGAGAGTCGCCAATTATTTTTCGCAAGAAGAATCGCCCGTGTATTTTGCAGTAGATAATACGTATATGGGGCCTTTGTGGCAACACCCCATGCAACATGGAGCGGATTTAGTGATTTACTCCGCTACCAAGTATATTGGTGGACATAGTGATGTAATTGCAGGAGCTGTTTTGGGCAACCAAGCACTAATGGCACGGATTCGGGGTTTACGTACCTTTTTGGGTAATATGGCAGGGCCTTGGACAGGTTGGTTACTGATGAGAAGCTTAGAAACGCTAAAAGTCAGAATGGACAAACAAACCGCCAGCGCCGAAATCATTGCTGATTTCTTAAACAATCATCCAAAGGTAGAAAAAGTATATTTTTTGGGCTTGCTCGATGACACTAACCCCCAGCAATTAGCCATCTATCAACAGCAATGTGAAGCGCCAGGCGCTATGATTTCCTTTGACATTAAAGGGGGAGAAAAGGAGGCTTTTGCGTTTTTAAATAATCTGACCATCATCAAGTTGGCGGTCAGCTTAGGAAGCACAGAAAGCTTAGTCCAACACCCCGCCACGATGACCCATGTCGATGTATCAGAAGAAGATCGAAAACTGCTTGGCATCTCCGAAAAATTAGTCCGTTTATCCGTGGGTGTAGAAAACCCTAAGGATATTATATGGGACATTTCCAATGCTTTGGACAAAATATAAAAGGTAACATACAAATACCCGAGCACATACATTGTATTCTGCTTAGAAAATCTGTGTGTAACATGGTTGGATTTTGCGGATTTACACTTCTAAAACAGGAAGATGATTTAAACATAATATATTTTTAAAAATATATTTATTTTATGGGTGGTTAGGTCGGTTGTTATTTGTTTCAGACAAGAAATAACATAAATCACCCATATCTAACTGATTAACAACCACTTACACCCATTAAACTTAAAAAATGATAGTGATTTTTATCATACTCTTAAAACATTAGTTTTGTATTGGCACGAAATTCATCCCAAAATTAAATTTCGTGTGACATGAATCACTAAACATTTATTTGTTTTTCCTTATCTTTGCTAGTGTTATTTAATTCTAATCATTAAAAAAATAAAACCAATGAAAGTTGAACAGTTATTTACTGGTTGCTTAGCCGAGATGGCGTATTTTATTGCCGACAAAGGTGAAGCCGCAATTATCGACCCATTAAGAGAAACCAAACCTTACCTTGACTTGCTAAAAAAGCATAGAGTTAAGTTAAAGTATATCTTCTTGACTCACTTCCACGCCGACTTTGTGTCTGGTCAAGTAGATTTAGCGAAAGCAACTGGAGCACAGATTATTTTTGGTCCTGGTGCCAAACCAGCATACAAAATCAAAAATGCCAAGAATAATGAAAAGTTTAAGGTTGGTGATGTGACATTAAAGGTATTGCACACACCTGGACACACCATGGAATCTATTTCTATTGTCTTGATTGACAAAAAAGGAAAAGAAAAGTATCTATTCTCTGGTGATGCATTATTTATAGGTGATGTAGGTCGCCCTGACCTTGCGGTAAAATCTGACTTGACACAAGCTGACTTAGCAGGGCACTTGTATGATTCTTTACGCAAGAAGATCATGAAACTACCCGATGATATCATTGTATATCCCAATCACGGAGCAGGCTCTGCATGTGGCAAAAACATGAGTAAAGAAACTTGGGACACTTTGGGTCACCAAAAAGAAGTCAATTACGCTTTACGGGCAGATATGACCAAGGAAGAGTTTATTAAAGAAGTAACCACTGGCCTTAAAAAACCACCACAGTACTTCCCAAAGAATGTTGGCATGAATAAATCAGTCAACAAGAATATCAATGAAGTCATTAAGAAGGGTACTAAAGCACTTTCGGCTAGAGAGTTTAAGGTATTATCTGAAGAAAAAGATATAATGGTAATTGATACTCGTTCTAAGCGTGCTTTTGCTAAGGAGTTTATTCCTGGAGCATGGTATTTTGGTTTAGATGGAAGTTTTGCTCCCTGGATTGGTGCCTTAATCTCCGATGTTAATCAAAAAATTATCTTTATTGCTCCTCGTGGACGCGAAGAAGAAGTGGTAACAAGATTGGCAAGAGTTGGATATGACAATGCCGTTGGATTCCTTAAAGGCGGTCTTCGCTCTTGGAAAGCTGCTGGATTCAAAACCGCTAAAATCGGTTCTATTTCTGCTGCAGAATTAGCAGAAAAGAAAGGAAAAAAGAATCTTGTGGATGTAAGAAAAGAGTCTGAATACTTATCTGAACACGTTATCGGTGCTGAAAATGCTCCTTTGGACAACTTGTTAAATAATATCGCTAAATTTAGTCCAACTAAAAGCTATATTGTGCATTGTGCTTCTGGTTATCGTTCTTTGATTGCCTCTTCTATTTTGTACTCGAAAGGTATCAAAAAATTAACGGATGTGCGTGGTGGCTTCAAAGCCATGAAACGTACAAATCTAAAAGTATCTGACTATGTTTGTCCTACGACTTTACTTTAGTCTTTATCACTGATAGGCTTTACAGCCAAATCTCAAAAGGTGACCATTTTTGGTCACCTTTTGTTGTTTGTAACGTTTATCACTAGATTTTTCCTTGCCCATAGATATCTTTGCCCCAAAATAAAAATATATGACACTTCGAGACATCGTTAATCATCCTACCGTTACTATTATTGACGTTAGAGAGCCTTGGGAGTTTGCCGCGGGACATGTGGACAACGCAATTAATATCCCTCTAGCTACATTAAAAAATAATCTGCTCCTTGTGGATGACTATACTCCGCCCATTCTACTCACTTGCGAATCTGGTAATCGAAGTGCACAGGTGCATAACTTATTGATGGCCAAAGGGTTTGAACAAGTTTATGATGGGGGCGGCTGGCGGGATTTGCGGAATATGCGGTTTTGAGGGTCGCTGCGCTCCGTTCATTGGTCGCTGCGCTCCGTTCAATTTGCCTGCGGCGTTCATTGGTCGCTGCGCTCCGTTCATTTGCCTGCGGCGTTGTTAAATATTCCAATTTATGGGCTTGGCGCCTTGTTTTTTTAATAATTCATTAGTCTTTGAGAAATGTCCACATCCCTGAAAGCGATTTCCCGCAAGGGGTGAAGGATGAAAAGCAGTCAATATATGGTGCTTCGTTTCATCTATTAACTCTGCTTTGGCTTGCGCAAAACGTCCCCATAATAAAAAAATGATTCCTTCACGCTCATCGGAGAGTTTTTTGATCACGGCATTCGTGAAATCTGCCCATCCAATCTTCTGATGAGAAGCGGCTCTACCCTGCTCCACCGTCAAAAAGGCATTGAGTAAAAAGACGCCTTGATCGGCCCACTTCGTCAAATCTCCATGATTCGGAATCTCAAAATCTAAATCCCGATGCAGCTCTTTATAAATATTCTTTAAGGATGGGGGCACCCGTACACCGACAGGAACCGAAAAAGATAATCCCATCGCCTGACCTGCCCGATGATATGGATCTTGACCAATAATCACTACTTTCACTTCATGAAAAGGGGTTTTTTCAAAGGCATTGAATATCATTGGCCCTGGCGGAAAAACTACCATTCCGGCCGCCTTCTCAGTTTTTAGATATTGGACAATTTTCTTGAAATAGGGCTTTTCAAATTCATCCTTCAGGGATTCACCCCAAGATTTTTCTATTTGAACGTTCATTTTCTCTGTTTTTGATAGCGTCTCAAGGTAAGCCTTATTTCTTAACTTTTTGGTAACTTGCACCAAAATTATAGAAATGGAAAAAATAGTCGTTTTAGATGGACACGCTCTCAACCCTGGTGACTTGGATTGGAGTATCCTTGCGGAAAAAGATGGCGTGCGCTTTGCTGATTTAGAGATTTTTGAGCGAACTCCCACGAATAAAGTCATCGAACGAGCCCTAGATGCATCCGTTATCGTCATCAACAAAATCAATGTCACAAAGGAAGTTATCCAACAATTACCCAACCTAAAACTCATCGCCATAACCGCAACAGGTACCAATAACATTGATATTGCGGAAGCCAATAAAAGGGGGATTTTGGTAAAAAATGTGGTAGGTTACAGCTCCAATGCGGTCGCCCAACATGTTTTTGCACTCACACTTGCACTCACCAACAAAGTGGCTGAACATAGCCAAACCGTCCATCAATTAGACTGGTCTAATAGCCCAGATTTTAGCTATTTTCTGTCTCCTTGGAACGAATTAAATGGTAAGACTTTGGGCATTTATGGGCTAGGTAATATTGGTCAAAAAGTGGCTTCCATTGGGCTTGCCTTCGGCATGAAGATTATTGCTCATAATCGCTCCAATAACCCCCATGGCATAGACATTAAAATGGTTACCCCCAATGAATTACTCACCCAAAGTGATGTACTCTCTCTTCATGCTCCCTTGACAGAAAACACTCGGCATTTTATCCATACAGATTCTCTAGCATCCATGAAGCCAACCGCATTACTCATCAATACCGCTAGAGGCCCATTAATCCATGAAGCTGATTTGGCGCAAGCCCTTAATAACCAAATTATTAAAGGCGCTGGACTAGATGTTTTATCGGAAGAGCCGCCTAAACCAAACAATCCATTATTTGGTCTAAAAAATTGCTTCATTACGCCACACATCGCATGGACTTCGACAGAAGCACGGACGACCTTGTTGGAGCAGACCGCCAAAAATATTCGGGATTTCTTTTTCGTGGGGTGATGAGCTTCTGGCCACATGTAAGTGAGCAGGTGTAACCAAATCGACCCTACTCAAAATTCTAATTATCCATGCTCTAAAATAAAAAGTACCGCAATATTTTGATAATACAGTAAATAATTCTACCTTTGATAGTA
>CAYTLX010000154.1:0-5755 GCA_964438645.1 uncultured Saprospiraceae bacterium
ATTTCCGCATCCAATATTTGTCTTCTTAATTGAATGTTTTTGCTTTGATAAGTTTCTGTCAAACCAAGGCTAACTAGTTCAGTTAGAGTCGTTTGTCCACAAACAACACCAGACAAAAAAAGCAACAAAGCAAATACCATTTTATTCATGAGTCAAAGGGATTTTAGTTTTGTATTGGTGTGCCTTCATGTCCGAGACAATAATTTGATCCCCTAGCTGAATTTGATTGCTGATTATTTCGATGTAAGTCGAGTTGGAAGCGCCAATCTTTACCTCTACTTTCTCTGCGTAATCACCACGTACGACAAATAAATCTTGGCGCTTACCTCCTTTGATTCCAATGCCCCGACGAATGCGTTTGACTTGCTTCACTGTCTTTGTAATCACTTGTAATTCACCTTTGGCGTAAGCGTGTAAATTTTTTTGCTTCGGGTCATCTAGTTGAACATCAAACTTAATCAAATTATCACGTACAACAGGCTCTATATTAACAATTTGCCCCGTAATATTTGTCGTAGCAGTTTTAAATCGCACTTTGGTGTTGAGTGAAATTTGATTGGCATAACGATCTGAGCAGGTAGCAGATATTTTGAAGGAGGACAAATCGGCAATTCTAGCAATATTTTCGCCTTCTTTTACTTGCTTCCCAATATTTTTATTTATCCACATGATTACACCATCAATAGGAGAAGTAATCGTTGTGTTTCCCAATTTTGTTTTTATTTTTTGCAGGTCTTTTTCATTCATCCGAACGCGAAGAGCTAAGTTTCTTTTTTCAATTTGATTGTATGCTCTTTGAAAAGAAAGTTCATCATCAATTTTCTTTTTTTCCAATTGTGCTATTTGTAGGGCGATCTCCTTTTTTTGAACATTCTCTTTAGTACCTGCACCCATTTTATCTAGGACTTTCAGGTTGTTTAAGTCTGCTTGTTGCTCTTGGATTCTCAGCGCATATATTTCACTATCGTGCTTAAGGTCTTTGACTTTCTTGTCAAATTTATAAGTAGATTGTGCGATGCTATTTTTCTTCAATAATAGATTATCCTTTTCGCTCTCATAGCCCAATCTCAAAAACTCATCGTTTAGTTCCAGAATTTTATCTCCACTTTTTATCTTATTTCCAATGTTTTGAAAAATGTTTTGGATTTCTGTAGTAATAGGCGCATTGATGCTCAACTCTCTTTCTGGAATGATTTGCCCCTGCGCATTAAAACTACTCTCAATGTCCCCCTGTTCTACTTTTGAAATGATAAACTCATTTGTATTTATAGGAGACACCAATAATTTTGAACTAAAATAATAAAGCAAAATCAAACCTAGAGCAATTAAAGCACCTAGGCCTACTCGCTTAATGCGCTGGGTATTTTTTTCTCTATGGGTAATCACTCTGTCCATGCTATTTCGCTATTTAGTTTTAACTATGTAAATAGTATGCCAAACCAATAAAACACTGAATATCAATGAATTACATACTAGCATAAAATAAAAACATGTATCAAAATGAGACACTCTGTGTCCAAATACGGACACTCTGAAATACGATTGTTGGAATCAAATAAAACAGGTGTATCGAGTTTTGATTCGATACACCTGTTTTTAATATCATTATCAGGGACTTAATGGCATTCCTAATAAAATTAGACGTTGATTGTTGGGTAAAAAATCAATTATTCACAACAACTTCTTTTTTACTTTCTTCAACCAATTCAAGAATTTCAATATTCAGTAGAGAAAGCACCCTGTCGCTCAGGTCAAGCTCGGTCAAAATTCGCTCCTTCGTGCCTGCAAACTTATCCTTTGCTTCTGTAAATAAATTCTGGTAATATTGCACGCCTTCTTTCATATTGCCAACAAATCGAGTCAAATACTTTTCCTGTTTTTTATTCATGGTTCCCTTTGATTCTTCGATTTTCTCTTTCAAATAATCAATGTACATTTTTAATTCTTTAATGTACATATTGGGGCGATCCGTCCTAGAGATGATATTGTTTCGTCCATATACGTGACCCATCATCTCCTTTAAGCTTACTCTTTTATTGAAATAAGCCATATTTGGGCCAGGACAAATTAAAACAGCTTCTTTTTCGACAGTATTCTCTGCGCCAGCCACCATTACAGCAGAAGTCCCTAGCCCAACGCATAGGCAAGACTTTTCTACAATTTTGCTATAAGCAACATCATATTTATTCTTTTCAAGCCCTTGAGTATCCAGCTCTGCAATTTTTAATTTTTGATACTGCCTTGAAGCGGAACAAATGGGCTTTTCAGTAAACTCTGTATTATAAGTCAAAAATCGTCTCGGACAAGGGCTGCCAGGGCGTCCAGCATCTATCAAGGCTTGCTTTTCGGCATCTTTGGTATTGCCACGCAAGCTATTAAAAGGAATGCCCATGGGAGAAATTCCACTGAGATACAAATCATCTTCTTTTGCGGAAGCCAACAAGTCCATGGTCACATCATCTACCAAAGTTGCTTCTGGAACCAATAAAAAAGGCGTCCCCCAGCCCACAGAGTCCACTTGATAATGATCCAATAAAAACTCATGCTCTTCAGACGTACCCACACCGCCCTGAGCGGTTATTTTTAACTCCAACACTTCGGAAGGAATCACTCTTTCTTTTTTGGCTAAAGCTGTTTTTAAAATTTCAAAAACTTCATTGCGCAATGCTTCCTTTTTCTCCTTAAACTCTTCTAAGATAGGCCCTAGCAAAAAACCATCCGTTGCGAAAGCGTGTCCACCACAATTCAATCCAGATTCAATTCTAAACTCCGAAACCCAAAGTCCTTTTTTTGCCAAAAACTTCCCTTGAATAATGGCCGAACGATAATCACTCACCTTCAAGACAATCTTCTTCTTAATGAAGCCGTCTATCGTGGGATAAAACCCATCAAATACTTCGGCATATCCATATAATCTTGGGTTCATACCCGCAGAAAAAACCAAAGAAGAAGTCAAGTCACTATTCGCAAAGCCCCGAATGCCCGCAAAAGCATCATTGTATTCGATAGGCAGTTTTTCGCCATTTTTATAATTCACCTGATCCACCTTTGTCATGATGTTGACATCAATAGAGCCCATGGCAAAATTATCCTTTGCCCAGTTTTTTATATCTTCAAAACTAGGTACTTTCTCCATCATTTCAGCAAACTCCTTCTTGATGCTCGAAGCATCTGGGAGCATATCGAGATATTTTTTCATCTCACTTCCCGCATCTAAAGTCGATGCTTTGAGCGTTTCAAACTTTTGAGTCGCCAGATCATTCATCAAATTCAGATAAGCCGTTATCCTTTTAGCTCGATAGTCTTCAATTTTCGTGTTTATCTCTTCGTATGGCAGCTTTAAACGCTCACAATACGCCTTTCTCATCTTTTCAATCAAGATGTCATCTCCAATAGAAATCACTGAACTAATCCCATATTGGGCAACCTTCGCAGGTGTATCCATCGTAAATCCTAGTCCCATAACGGGAATATGTAGCGAATGCGCCTTAACCATAACCTTTGTTTTTATTGCAAAATCCGTACATAACAAGCCAAATACATGACTTATATCGAACGCCTACTTTCGTAAAAAAGAGTTTTTACCTTTGCAAAGGTAAAATAATGCATCTTAAAAAACCTGATTCTTGCGAATTATTAACACTTTAAGTGGTGTTGTTGACAAAAATCATGGATTTTGGGGCTTAGATATTATTCATTTGTTCGATGTCTATCGTTAAACGACCAAAAGCTACCGTTCCAAACCATTTTTTTTCTACTTTTGCCCAAACACAAAGCAAAATATTGGATTTTTCTAAGAAAGTGGTGTGGATTACAGGGGCGTCTTCTGGTATCGGAAGGGCTTTAGCGCTCGCTTTCGCAAAAAAAGGCGCAGACATCGTCCTTTCGTCTCGAAAACGCCCACAGCTCGAACTCGTCCAAGATGCTTGCCAAAATCTAGGAGCTGAATGTTTGGTTTTACCACTAGATTTGGCGGATTCTAGCCATTTTCCCGCAAGGGCAGAAGAAGTCATCCAAAAATTTGGGAAAATAGACATCTTAATCAATAATGGCGGCATGAGCCAACGCTCGCTCATCAAAGAAACTCCTTTGGACTTAGATCGCAAGCTCATGGAAATCAATTATTTTGGCAATATCGCACTCACCAAAGCAGTCTTGCCCTATATGCTTGCGCAAAAATCTGGACACATCGTCACGGTCACGTCTATCGCTGGCAAATTTGGCTTCCCATTACGCTCCGCCTACTCCGCTTCCAAACATGCGCTCCACGGATTTTATGAAACCATGCGCACCGAGCTAAAAAATGATAATATTCAGGTGACCATCGCCATTCCCGGAAGGGTCAAAACCCAAATCTCCGTCCACGCTTTGCTAAAAGATGGCTCCGCCAACAACAAGATGGACGAAGGGCAAGCATCCGGTATCTCTGCCGAAAAATGTGCCGCAGATATCATTAAAGCCATCCAAAAAAATAAAAAAGAAGTACTCATCGGCGGTAAAGAATTATGGCTCGCACACATTCATAGATTTGTGCCGAGCTTGTACTATCGCATCGTTGACAAAGTAAAACCCACTTAATATGACAAAGGTAATTAGCGGCATTCAGCAGATTGGTATTGGCATTCCAGATGTATATGAAGCTTGGAACTGGTACAACCGTAATTTTGGATTTGACATCCCCATGTTTGATGAAGCGGCGGAAGCGGGATTGATGCTGCCTTATACCGACGGGAAGCCCCAACAAAGGCATGCTATCCTTGCGCTCAACCTAAAAGGCGGGGGCGGGTTTGAGATTTGGCAATACACCAGCCGCACTCCACAACCTGCTGATTTTCAGCTACAATTAGGCGATTTAGGGATTTTTATGACAAAAATAAAGAC
Source organism: uncultured Saprospiraceae bacterium (assembly GCA_964438645.1). Taxonomy (GTDB): domain Bacteria; phylum Bacteroidota; class Bacteroidia; order Chitinophagales; family Saprospiraceae; genus HyVt-613. Next base: position 4,882 of record CAYTLX010000154.1, read on the forward strand.
GTCAAATATTGAAGCTGCTTATCGTCAGCTTGCGCAAAACAAAACCCATCTCCTTTCGGAAATAGTCCAAATGCCTGATGGTACTGCTCATTTTTTCGTGCAGGATCCTTACGGAAATATTTTTCAAATTGTACCCACAAAAGAATGGTTTCGACCACAGGAAAAATCTGTTTTTGGTGGAGCGTATGGCGCAGTCATCGGAGTGACAGACATCGAAAAATCCAAGACTTTTTATAGCAAAATCTTAGGCTATGATACGGTTGTTTTTGAGCAAGAAGGCCGTTTCGACGATTTGAAAAATATTCCTGGCGGGCAGCACAGGGTACACCGCGTATTATTGAAGCACAGCCAGCCACGGCAAGGTGCTTTTTCCAAGTTGCTAGGTCCAAGCACCATCGAATTAATCAAGGTACTCGACCGCACGCCCCAAAAAATATTCAAAGATCGCCTTTGGGGAGATTTAGGATTTATCCATTTGTGTTTTGATATTCGCAACATGGGAGATTTGAAGGCAGAATGTGAAGATTTGGGGCATCCTTTCACGGTGGATAGTGCGGATAGTTTTGATATGGGCGAAGCCGCAGGGCATTTTGCTTACATCGAAGATCCTGATGGCGCCTTGATTGAATTTGTGGAAACACATAAGATTCCTATCGCCAAAAAAATTGGGTTTTACAAAGACCTTAAAAAGCGAAACCCTACCAAGCCTTTGCCTGATTGGATGTTGGGGGCTTTGCGCTTTAATCGGGTGAAGGTGTAGAATTGTGCAAATGAATACTTGGTTGTTTAGCGTTCTAATACTCCTATAAGAAGTTGAGTCGCTTCGCTGGTTGAGTCGCTTGTCCTACGGACATCGCTGGTTGAGAAGTTGAGT
>CAYTLX010000155.1:0-5726 GCA_964438645.1 uncultured Saprospiraceae bacterium
ACCCACCCATCCCCCCAAGAATCCAAAAACATTGGTTAAATGGATGTGGCGTCTAGCCATAGCGGGGGTCGTTGGTATCGCAGCGATATTTTTTGCTTTAAGTTTTACGGATTTACCGACTTTTGATGAGTTAGAGAGTCCCCAGTCGAAGTTAGCCACTAATATTTATGCAAATAATGGCGAAGTGCTGGGTCGGTATTTTATCGAAAATCGAGTACCTGTGAACTATGACCAGCTTTCGCCCAATTTGGTGAATGCGCTTATTGCGACGGAAGACCTACGCTATTATCATCATTCGGGGATTGATGCCCGTGGATTGGCTCGGGCAATTGTTTTTATGGGGTCAAAAGGAGGGGCTAGCACGATTACTCAACAGTTGGCAAAGCTATTATATACCGATAGAACGGCTAGAAATATTGTGGATAGGCTTTTTCAAAAGCTAAAAGAATGGATTACGGCGGTTAAGCTAGAGCGTAGCTATACCAAAGAAGAGATTATGGCGATGTATCTCAATAAGTTTAATTTTATTAATGGAGCTTATGGAATAAAGGCAGCATCTGAGACTTATTTTGGGAAAGGACAAGATTCATTAAGAGTGGAAGAAGCCGCAGTCTTGGTGGGCATGCTGCAAAATCCATCCCTATACAACCCCCTTAGACGCCCAGAAAGGGTGCGTAACCGTAGAAATGTCGTCATGCACCAGATGGTCAAGTATGATAAAATTTCTCAGGCGGAATATGATAAATTAAAATTGCTTCCGCTAAATATGACCCAATTTAATCGGTCTAACCATACTGAAGGCCTAGCGCCTTATTTTAGAATGGAAATGAGTAAGGATGTGAATCGACTACTCAAGTCAAAGGCCATTAAAAAACCCGATGGTACTCCTTACAATATTTATAAAGATGGCCTAAAAGTCTATACCACTATTGATCCAGTGATTCAGAAGTATGCCGAAGAGTCTGTAGTGAAAAAAATGGGACAGCTACAAAAAAAATATTGGAAGGAATGGAAAAAAGATGACCCTTGGACTTATATCGACCCCGAAAAAATAGCAAGAGCTAAAGAAGCTGGAGAAGAGCTAGATGAAGAGATGTTGTTGAAAATTCGTGCAAACGCTTTACGAAAGTTAGTCACTCAAAGTAAGCGATATAGTCAACTTAAAAATAAGTACATTACAAAAATTGTTGTGCAAATTGAAAATGAGCACAAAGGGCTTACGCTAAAAGACTATGATGTAGAACGTATGGTCAGAGAAGCCAAAGAGCCAGGCTATCTAAAAAAATTGACAGAAGCTAAACTTGCTTCTGCGGACAAAGTTGCCCTTTACAGGAAAATAATGAAGTCCGATAGTTGGATGACTTTGTTGGGACAGGCACGAAAGCTAGAAAAAGAAGCAAAGACCGCTTTTGCTACAAAGACTAAAATGAAGGTGTTTGCTTACAACAAACAAATGGAAAAGGATACCGTCATGACGCCTATGGACTCTATTCGGTATCATCGGATGATTTTGCAAACTGGTTTATTGGCGGTAGAGCCTTCTACGGGGTTTGTTAAAGCATGGGTTGGCGGAGTCAATCATAAGTACTTTAAGTTTGATCATGTGCGGATTGATCGCCAAGTGGGTTCTACTTTTAAGCCATTTGTATATTCTACGGCTATTTTGCTGCAAGGCGTTTCTCCTTGTTTTAGGGTAGATGATGTGCCGCAGACAATCAGCCCAGGCGAAGGGAGTTTTCATTTGGAGAAAGATTGGACACCTAGAAATGCCAATAATAAATATACTGGGGAGTCGCTTACGCTAAAAGATGGTTTGCGCAAATCAAAAAACACAGTCTCGGTGTTTTTGATGAAGCAATTAGGTAGCCCTATGCCTGTGGTCAATTTGGTGAACAATATGGGTATTAGCAAAAAAGCCAAACGAAAAAATGGTCGTTATCGGATACCAAGATCGCCTTCAATTTGTCTAGGAGCCGTTGATTTGCAAGTATGGGAGATGGCTGGGGCTTATACGACTTTTGCCAATAATGGTGTGTTTGTTCGACCAGTTACGATTACCAAAGTTGAAGATAAAAATGGCAAGCTACTGTATGAGTATATGCCCGAAGAACGCTCCGCTCTTCCCGCTAACGTAAATTATGTGATGCTGGAAATGCTCCGATATAACCTTAAAGGTCTAGGAGCTTTCAATGGAATTAAAAGTCAGGTTGGTGGCAAAACAGGAACCACGAACGGGTATTCAGATGGGTGGTTTATGGGCGTAACGCCTAATTTAATCGTAGGAACTTGGGTCGGTGGTGAAGATCACTGGATTCATTTTAAGACGATATCAAACGGAGCCGGCTCAAAGATGGCACGACCCATATTTATTGATTTGCTCAAGAAACTTGAAAAGAACCCAGATGTTTATGATGCAAAAGCTCAATTCAAAAGGCCAAGTGGAGAAATCGGCATAGAGCTAGACTGCTCCAAATATGTAGATCCTAGCGGGGGGAATGGCGATGATTTTTTTGACGATATAGAAAGTAAGAAGGACTCTGTTCAAAGTCAGGATGGTTTTGGGGATGATCCTTTTGGGGATGAAGACGAGCTGTGATTTTAGTTTTTTGAAATTATTTCCTTTATTACCGACTTAAAGCACACGCCATGAAACGCTCCCTTACGATACAGCTGTTGTTTTTTATCTTCTTTTTGTCCCAGTGTATTCCAGCGGTGGAAGTTGACCCTGGAGAAATTAATATCAACTTTAGTGATAAGTCTCTCCAGCATGTTATTGATATGGTCGATAAACAGCAGAAAGATAGCTTGTTGGTATATCTCTCCAGTGAATCACCCACAATCAGATATGAGGCCTTAAAAGGGTTTGCGGCCATGAAAGACAGCACGGTCTTGGATGAAGTCGCTGTATTATTGGACGATCCCATCGAAAAAAATCAAAGCTTGGCCGCCTATGCCATTGGTTTGATGCAAAGTAAAGCTGGAGTAAAGTATTTGACAAATGCCTTTGTGAGCTCTGATACCGTAAGTGCCCGACGACCACCTAATGAATGGGTTTTGGAAGCCTTAGGGAGATGTGGTGATTTGAGTGTACTAAAAAACTTAGCTAGCGTAAAGACTTTTTTGCCAAGGGACACAGCCTTGGTGAATGGTAGAAGTAAGGCGCTATATCGTTTTGCCTTGCGAAAAATGGTGGTGCCTGAAGGGACAAAACTAATGCTTCAAGTGGCTATGGATAATCATTTTCCGCCTACGGCTAGGTTGTATGCGGCGGCTTATTTGGGGCGAACCAAGTCCATTCATTTTGATGCTATTGAGACCCATAAGCTACTAAAAGCATTTACTCAAGGTACCGATCAAGAAAAATTATTTTTTGCGCAAGCAATCAAAAGAACAACGGATTCAACATCTTTGAGCTTGCTAAAAAATAAACTTTCAATTGAGAAAAACCCAAGTGTCAAAGCGCAGATTCTCCGTTCGTTAAGTGATATGCCTTACGAAAAAATCAAAGAAACTTTTTTTGATGGATTGAAGTCCAAAGAAACAGAAGTAAATATCATTGCCAATGAATGGATTGTTGCGCATGGTGTACGCAAGGATGCTTTTGAGTACTATCAAATGGCTAAAGATACGTCTATTGCATTAGCATCTAGAGTGGCATTACTAAGTGCAGGGCTGAAAAATATCTACCGGTTAGACACTGTTGAACTAAGGGGCATCAATCGACATCTAAGGGGCATTTTTGCGCAAGCGAAAGATCCATATATAAAGGCGAATGTTTTGCACGGTCTTGCTGAGTTTCCATGGAATTTTCGCTTCATTAAAAGAGAGTCTATTGGGTCTGATTACAAAGTAGTTCAAGTAGCAGGAATCGAAGCACTAGATCAGCTATTGCGAAGTGAAAATTATTTAAAGTCGGTCGGTACTTATCGCAAAGGAATGAAAGGGGACCTGTCTAGGTTCTTTATGGAAGCGCTAGAGTCAGGAGATGTAGGCAAAAGAGCCGCAGCGGCTATGGCGCTTCGTAATCCTGACCCAGAATTTAGGGCTTATGTCACAGACACCGCTAGTATCTTTCGAATGAAAATGACCGTTTCTGGAAAGCCAAAAGATATTGAGTCACATAACGAAATATTAAAAACAATCTCAGAATTAAAAGGAACCCCCTACGAGCCCATTACGCCAATGTATAATCATCCGATTGATTGGGCGGAGTTAGAAGATTTAGATAAAGATACTAAAGTAATCATGACGACTACACGTGGAGATGTCGAGATAAAACTATTTGTCAAGGAATCGCCAGGGACTGTCGCGAATTTTATTAAGGAAGCCAAGCGAAAGTATTATAATAATAAGACTTTTCATCGCGTGGTTCCTGGCTTTGTGATTCAAGGTGGTTGCCCACGTGGTGATGGGTATGGGTCTTTGGATTATACGATTCGGTCTGAATTTTTTCCATATAATTATGATGATGCAGGCTATATGGGTATGGCATCAGCAGGAAATAATACTGAAGGAGTTCAATTTTTTATCACACATACCGCAACGCCGCACCTTGATGGCAACTATACGATTTTTGGGAAGGTCACCAAGGGGATGGATGTGGTCCATAAAATTAATGTAGGAGATGAAATTTTGACAATTAATATCGAAAAGTAAAGATCTCCTTTCGGTTATTGAGATTCAAGCTTGCCTTTGTTATTCAACGTTTTACTTTAGATTGTAAGCAAAATTTTCTATTTGCCAAATCGATTCCACTTTAAAGGGGAAAGAAAAGCATTAAAAATCCAGATTTTTTCCGTGTGTATTGAGCCAATTTTCTTTTTCCTTGTAGTTAGGCATAGCTTTGGCAACGATTGCCCAAAATTTTGGGGAGTGGTTGGCTTCTTTTAGGTGTGCTAATTCATGTATGATGACATAGTCTATCACATCATCTGGCGCAAAAAGTAGCCTAGAAGAAAAATTAAGGTTTCTTTTTGAAGAGCAGCTTCCCCAGTTGGAATGGTTGTATTTGATACTTATTTTGTTGATTTCTTCTTGAAAAAAAGTATCGTTTAGTTGATCTACTTTTTTGGAGATTTCGGGTAAGAAGTCATGAGCCACAAGGCGGCTAATAAGCTTTTTAGCAGCTTTATGGCGATTATCTATTGATGCATGGGCAGAAAGCTTGAGAAAGAGGGTTGAGCCCTTGATGTTTGCGCTGTGATTCTTTTTGTCTAGAAGTTTAATGTTTATTGTGTAACTACGTAGCCCAACCGAAATCGTATCACCTGTATTATAGGATTTGATAGAAAACCGGTCTTTTAGTTCGGGCTTTTCATCAAAAACCTTTTGAACCCAACCTTTGACAAACTCAATCTGTTCGAGCAAGTCTTTTTGGCTGATGCCATAGGGAACACGTAAGTTTATGCTTTTTCGAGCAATCGAAAAACGAATATCACGCCTACGCTCCACCCACACATCAAGGGGGAGATTCATGCCATCAACTTCGATTTGGGTCTTTTGTTTCAATTTTAGCCTTTACGCTTCGTGTAATCAGCCATCAAATCGGTCAAAACCTTTACACTACTTCTAGGCATGGCGTTATATATGGATGCTCTAAACCCACCGACAGAACGGTGTCCTTTAATGCCGACGATTCCATGAGCTTCGGCTTCCGCCAAAAAGTCAGCTTCAAGTTTTGGGTTGGTGATTTGGAAGGTGACATTCATCAAAGAACGATCTCTTTT
>CAYTLX010000156.1:0-5725 GCA_964438645.1 uncultured Saprospiraceae bacterium
CTTCAAAAAAAATAGCTTCAACATACACAAAAATGCCTATTTTCTACCTAAAAATGGGGATACCTAAAACAGTTATGTGTTTCATTAATATAGAGAATTAAAGATATATGAGAATTGACGAAAGGCAGAAAACGAAGATTATTGCGACAGTAGGACCTGCTTCTTCTAGCTACAAACAACTAAAATCTCTGGTTGCGGCAGGGGTAGATGTGTTTAGATTGAATTTTTCCCATGGTAAGCATGAAGATAAATTGAAAATAATCAATCATGTCACACGCATCAATGAAGAGAATGGGATTCATGTCGGACTTTTGGGGGATTTGCAAGGACCAAAATTGAGAGTCGGTCAAATGGAAGGTGATGGGCTGAAGCTAAAATCAGGAATGATTTTGACCTTTACCAATACAGTTTGTGTGGGCAATGCCGAGAAAATATACATGAGTTATACTCAATTTTCGCAGGATGTGCATCCTGGAGACCGCGTGTTGGTCGATGATGGTAAAGTGGTACTAAAAGTGGTAGAGACCAATGGGGTTGATGAAACAAAATTGGTCGTCGTGCATGGAGATGTATTATCTTCTAACAAAGGGGTGAATCTTCCCGATACAGATGTGTCTTTGCCTTGCCTTACGGAAAAAGACTTGGTAGATTTAAAGTTTATCCTTACGCAGCCATTTAATTGGATTGCTCTTTCTTTTGTGCGCAGTCCAGAAGATATGAATGATTTGCGTAGGTATGTGGATGAAGCGGGGCATCCTGCAAAATTAATGGCCAAAATTGAAAAGCCACAAGCCGTTAAAAAAATTAAAAAAATTATTAAAGCGTCTAACGGCGTAATGATTGCTCGGGGAGACTTAGGGGTGGAGATGCCTGTCGAAAAATTGCCAGGTATCCAAAAGAAAATCATTAAGCACTGTATTCAGTGGGCTAGACCCGTTGTAGTGGCGACTCAAATGATGGATTCTATGATCGTAAATCCTTCGCCTACTCGTGCTGAAATTACGGATGTCGCTAATGCCGTTCTTGACGGTGCTGATGCCTTGATGCTGAGTGGGGAGACCGCTATGGGTAAGTTTCCGCTCCAAGTCGTCAAATATATGAATAGAATTATTCATGAAACCGAAAAATCTTCTGGTTACTTAGGGTTTAAGCCGAAACCCATTAAGCGCTCTTCCTTATTCTTTTCGGATGTGGTTTGTTTTAATTCAGCATTGACTGCCAACGAAATAGGCGCAGTAGGAGTAGCTGGATTGACGGTTTCGGGTTATACCGCCTTCAAAGTATCTAGTTTTAGACCCAACGGATCTATTTTTATCTTCTCAGGTGAAAAATCTCTGTTAGGGGCTTTGAGTGTTTGTTGGGGCGTAAAATGCTTTTACTATGATAAGTTTTCATCCACTGATGAAACCATTGAAGATATTACGACCATATTAAAAGAGCATAAACAAGTAAAGCCAGGAGATGCTATTGTCAACACAGGAAGTATGCCTATTTCCAAAAGGCTAAAAACTAATTTTATGAAAGTGACAGTCATTGAGTAGGGACACAAAAAAGGGTAACTGTTATATAGGTGCTCCTAGTTTTTAGACAGAAAATAGGCAATTTTGTGTATGTTGAAACTATTTTTTTTGAAGTGTATCTAGGCTACATGATGAGAAAATAGCAAAGCAGGCGCAATAAGGACTTTTTAGGACAAAAATGTGTGGGAACCTAAATCGGTACAAAAAAAGGAAACAATCTTTCGATTGCTTCCTTCGGTGGTACCTCCCAGGCTTGAACTGGGGACACCAGGATTTTCAGTCCTGTGCTCTACCAACTGAGCTAAGGTACCGGTTGCTTGTCTTTCAAAGCGGATGCAAAGATAATGATTCTTTTTTTAAATGCAAATGCTTTTTTAAAAAAAACCAAAAAAAATGAAAATTGTTAAGTTGATTGCGCTTCTCTTGGCGGCACCATTGCTAATTTTGGTGGGCTTGATGGTGATGGATCCGACCAAGGATTATGCGATATTTATTTCTATTTTTTTTGTTGGCTTGGTGATTTTATATATGTTTCAGCCACAGGTAGAGTGGTGGTGGGCGCAGCGTCATCCGCCTAAGCCGAGCCCCAACATGATAAAATTTTTAAAAGAACATTTCGATTACTTTAATCAACTCAGCGGATCCGATAAAGATAAATTTCTTTTGAGATTGAACTATTTTATCATGGCCAAGGAGTTTACACCCAAAGTCGGTAAAGAAGTGCCAGTGCCTTTGAAGACGATGATTGCTGCCGAAGGCGTTCGAGTTACTTTTGGATTGGATGATTATTTAATTGATTCTCATGAGCGTATTGTGATTTATCCACATCCATTTCCGAGTCCAACTTATAAAAAATTGCATCATTCAGAGACTTTTCATGAAGATGGCGTGTTGATTTTTGCCTCTAGTCCCGTCATCAACCAATTTAAGGGAATCGGTAATATTTTTAACATTGCCTTGTATGAGTGGATATCTGCTTTCGCAAAAGAAGAAAATTTGGGCTTCCCTGTCTTTAATGAAGCCGATTGGAAGACATTTGGGCTTGTATTTTTGACACCCAAAGCTCTAGTGCAAGCGTCTATTGGTTTGCCAGTATATGATGAAGGGGTAGTAGGTGCCGTTTTGTATCTAGAGCAAAAGGAACTATTTAAAAAGAAGTTTCCTAAAAAAGCCGAAGTGTATCAGCAGATTTTTAATCAGTAGGAATACAATCAAAACGATATCCTTGCTCCAAGAAAAAGGCTAAAGTTTTTGGTAAAGCCGCCTGCACGCATTTTTTTGTTTTGATGCTATCATGTAGCACGATAATCGACCCTGGAGTAGCATGTTTTTTCATTCTTGCAAAGCAATCCTTGGAAGTCACCTTGTGGTCAAAATCTCCGCAAAGTATGTCCCACATTACAATTTTATAGTTTGGCTTGATGAACGAAGCCTGTTCCCTAGTGATTTTCCCGTAAGGGGGTCTAAATAGCTTAGAATCAACTAGTTTGCTACATTTAGACACATTGTCAAGATAGGCATCTTTAGGCGTTTTCCAGCCATTTAGATGATTGTAAGTATGGTTGCCAACTGTATGCCCTTCGTCATTGATTCTTTGATAAATTCTCGGGTTTTTCTCCACATTTTCTCCAACACAAAAGAAAGTTCCTTTGGCAGAAAATTCTTTCAAAATATCTAAAACCATCGGTGTCACTTCGGGAATAGGCCCGTCATCAAAGGTAAAATATAGCACCTTCTCATTGGTAGGCATATCCCACAAATAATCGCAAAATAATTGCTTAGCTATCGCTGGTGTCTTTACTAGGTACATCAATGGAGTTGTTTATGATACCTACATAAATGCTTTTTTTTTGATTTTGTTCGATTTGTGACGGGATATCGAAGGTTTTTTGTTGTATGGTATGACTGATAAACCTACTCGTAAGTATCATGTTGTGCGCCTTTTTCTCAATGGTATCGCTCCTACGGAGCTGGATGTTAGGCGTTTTTGATTTTTTTACAAAGGTGACGTCCCTACGGGACTTGCTTGGATTCTTTTATTGTTCCACAAACTAGTTATGTGTAGCGCCGTAGGTGCACTTTGTATAAAAATTAATAAAGGAAGAAGCTAGTAGCGCCGTAGGTGTGATACCACTAGGTGCCCCTAAATCATCCCTTTGGATTTCAATTCCAAATACTTGTTAATGGTATTTATCGAAAGATCTTCTGGGCGAGTCATGATGGCTTGGATGCCATATTGACGAAGGCGATGTGTCATACGTTTTTTCTCGTACAAGAATTTTTCTGCGGTAGTTTGTCGATACAAATCTTCGGTTGTTTTGGGTGTTTTTTGTGCAAATTCTTCAATCTCCGTATTAATAAAAAGTACCACCACTAATAAATGATTTTTATTTACTTTCCGAAGGGTAGGCAACACACGCTCTAGTGCGTAGCTACTTTCAAAATTAGTAAACAATAAAATCATGCTCCTTCCATTAATCAACTTTCGAGTCGCATAATGCAAAAGCTCATAATTGGCTTCTACTTCTCGCTCTTTTTCTCCGTAAAGTGCATTCAGGATTTTTTGTAATTGGCGATTGTGCTGGGCGGCTGGGATTAAGGAGCCCAATTTGTCGGAGAACGTAATGAGCCCCGGTTTATCGTGTTTTTTAAGAATAATATTGGATAAAGCCAAGCTAGTATTAATGGCATAATCCATCAACGTCAGCCCCGCAAAAGGCATACGCATCACTCTACTTTTGTCGATGATGCAGTAGATTTGTTGAGAGCGTTCGTCTTCGTACTGGTTGATCATCAGTTCATTACGTCTTGAACTCGCCTTCCAGTTGATACTTCGAATATCATCACCACGCTGATAATGTTTGATTTGTTCAAACTCATAACTATGCCCAATCCTACGTAGTTTTTTGATACCAGGAGTGAGTGCAATACTTGCTAGTGTTTTTAATTCTAGTTCCTTCATTTGGATGATAGAAGGATAGACGGGAACCATTTGTGGCTTAGCGATCTGGACTCTCCGTTGTACAAAATGCAAAAGAGTAGAAATAAAACAATTTAGGTAGCCAAAATGATATTTGCCCCGAGAAAATGGTTGGGCATAATATTTATGTTGGATGTTTTCCTGTGCATGAATTTCGGTTTCAAAGCTAAAATTACGCACTTCTAATTCGGGGGGAAGTTCATCAATCACCTGTAACCGAAAAGATTGATTGGTGTTATTGTGGATGGTTAGAGTCACCGTATTGGGGTCACTCAGCGATAGAATATTCGGGAGTGACCTTTTGCCGTCCAAAGGATTTTTTTGTCGAAAGACAAAATAAATTTCCGCTATCGCAAATCCCAATAAAATTAAAGAAATCCCAACCGCAATAGGGAATAAGAATGTCAACGAAAAAGACAAGGCAAATAGACCCGCTAGCATGCCTAACGCCAAGAAAAAACGATTACTTAGATAGATGGAGTTCATGATTATCTGGGCACTTCAATTTGATGAAAAATAGCATCAATGACGTCTTTCGTTTCATAGCCTTCCATTTCTCTGTCTGGATTCAATATAATTCTGTGGTTTAGGACAGGATGTGCCACCGCTTGAATGTCATCTGGCGTAACAAAGTCTCTTCCGTTAATGGCGGCAAATGCCTTCGACGCTCGCAAAATACCAAGGGAGGCTCTAGGGGATGCGCCCAAGAATAAATCGCCGTTGGTTCTGGTATTGTGTACGATGTCGGCAATGTAGTCCAAAAGGTTGTCTTGAATCAAAATCTTTTCCACGAGGTCTCGACTTTGTCGCAAATCTTCTTTGGTGCAGACCGTAGAAACATTGATGCTTGGGTCACTAAAATAATTGTTGTGGAATCTTCGCAAAATGCTCTTCTCTTCAGAGTGAGATGGGTACTTCATGACGAGCTTAAACAGAAAACGGTCAAGCTGTGCTTCAGGCAATTTATAGGTTCCTTCTTGTTCAATAGGATTTTGGGTGGCCATCACAAAAAAGGGCAAATCCATCGGATACGTGACCCCATCAATGGTCACTTGTTTTTCTTCCATGACTTCAAACATGGCTGCCTGCGTCTTGGCGGGGGCACGGTTGATTTCATCAACTAGAACTACATTCCCGAAAATGGGCCCTGCGCGAAAATTAAATTCTGCCGTCTTCATATTAAATACATTCGTGCCAACCACGTCCGTAGGCATTAAGTCCGGGG
>CAYTLX010000157.1:0-5715 GCA_964438645.1 uncultured Saprospiraceae bacterium
CTCAACCAACGAAGTCCGCAGGACAAGTGACTCAACCAGCGAAGCGACTCAACCAGAGAGCGAAGCGAACGTCTCAACCAACGAGCGCAGCGAGTGACTCAACCAGCAAAGCCCGAAGGGCAAGCGACTCAACCAGCGAAGCGTCTCAACTCCCATAAACCCCCATATACCGCACAAAATACTTCCCAATGATATCAAACTCCAGATTGACCTTAGTCCCGATCTTAAATTGTTGGAAATTAGTATGCGCTACCGTAAATGGAATAATCGCCACTTTGAAATGATGATTTGTGGGCTCAACAACCGTCAAACTTACTCCATTGACCGTGATACTCCCTTTCGGAACAATCAAATGACTAAATTTCGGGTCAAATTCAAAAGTATAATAAGTACTGCCATCCGCATCTTCTACCTGGGTGCAAACCCCTACAGAATCCACGTGCCCCTGCACAAAATGTCCGTCCAAACGCCCATTGGCGGGCATGGCTCTTTCGAGATTGACCAATTTGCCAGGTTGCCATTCAGAAAGGGATGTCAATTTGAGTGTCTCCGCAATGGCAGTGACCCAATGGGACTCTTCATTTTTTTCGGTGACCGTAAGGCAGACCCCATCATGGGCTAGACTTTGATCAATTTTTAACTCTTTCGAAATAGGCGATTGCACTTTGAAGTGATAATTTCCGCCTTCTTTTTTTATTTCTTTTATTTCCGCAAGGGATTCTATGATTCCTGTAAACATGATTAGTTTCTGATTAATTCGATGTAACCACTCAAAATGTCAGGACGCACAGTCACGCCCGTTACCCGATTTTCTAAGACTTTACACGTGTAAAAATAAGTACCTGCGGACAGTTGTTGCCCTTTGGAAGTCGTACCATCCCAATGAATCGCAGGGTCTTTTGTTTCAAAAACCAAATTGCCCCATTGATTAAACACTTTTAAATCTATTTCGGCAACGAAATGATAGGGAAAGGGAATAAACTCATCATTTTGTCCATCATTATTTGGCGTAAATGTATTGGGTAGCTCATAAGTTGGGCAATTATCCACACATAGTATCGTATCAATAGCCGATTCATTACCCGTAGAATCAAAAGCCGTGATGGCATAGCATCCAGCAATTCCTTCATTGGGGTAATGGGAAAAAGTAGTGTCCGATAGCGTCTCGATGAGCTGCAAATTTCCGCCTACTGTGGGGCTAAAATAAAGCTTAAATCCTTGTAAATCAGTGTCTCCGCAGTTGTTTATGGGATTTGTCCAAGTCAATTGATTGAAGAAATTTCCGTCCAAGTCCACCAAAGAATTATTTAGGCAAATATTGTCAATGGTTAATTCGGGAGTACATGGCGGGATGTCATCTTTGGGTGTGGCGCATGCTTTTTGCGAGAGATTGATTAAGGGCGAAGCAATATTAGTCACACCATAGCTCCCATAACTTTTGATATAGTAGCAATATTCCGTGCCATTCTCAATGCCTTCATCGGTATAGGTTAATTCTGTGGTCGCCCCAATAGAATCAAATACGCCTGTGACTAGATCCTTGCGGAAAATAGTATAGGAATAATTGTCCCAAGGCACCAACTCTTGCCAAGAAAGATAGTTTCTTTGGTCAGAAGGAGTGATAGAAAGAAAAATGGATGCTGCCGCTTCTGAATACCCTAAAGGTTCGGTTTCTCCATTGACATAAAAGGCAATGCGATAGCTATACGGATTTGCAAATGTATTTAACGAGCCATCCAAGTAAGTGGTGTCATTTGCGGAAGCAAAAGTAGGCTTCGTAAAAGATGCACCGGGTATGGGCGTGGTTACAGTGCCTGTAATGCCTATTTCTCTTTCAACGACATACGTATATGGACCCGGGTTTTGTATTGTGTCTAAATCCATGGCAATCGGCTTGGTCCATTCCACTTCAATATCTCCATTGGCATTGTCCGTGGTATTGACACTAACCTTGGTCAGCAAAGGAATATCACGCCCTAATTGGACGCAGGCTTCATTGGAAGGTAAGCTTTCGACTAGATTGTAGGGATAGCCGCCCGCAGAGATTTTGGCAAATTCCGCAAGGATACGATAGCAGTAGGTTCGCCCTTTTTCCACATTAGCATCTGTAAAAACGTAGCGACCATTGACCAAATCTTTAGCAGATGGCGAGATTTTGGTATAACCTTTTCCGACTAGTCCTGGGTCACAGGTGTCGATTTGAAATTGATTGCTACCTAGCTTGCGCCAAACAGTAAATGTCCTAAAATAATCTTCGGCAGCGCCTTCACAAGCATAAGGTGATGCCCATGAGAGTTTTATTTGGTCATCATCTGCTTCCGCAATTAGGTCGAGTGGGGGAGGCCCAACTACTTTTATCCGCACCTGCTTTAGATCAGAGAGCCCCGTGGAATCTAAATAATTGTCCGTAGCCTTAAAAATGACAGAATATTCTTGATTGGAGATGTGTTCGCAGCTTGTTTGCCAGAAGAAATGCCCTACGACTGGTGGCGTTGCATATCCATTGGGGGCAGAAAATGTAGCCGCTCCAAAATTAGCGACAAAAGGGCCTCCTAAGGCATTAATCTTGACCAATTGACCAGTGTCTGGGTCGGTGCCAATGACATCAAAACCTAACGTATCTCCAGCCACCACACATATATCTTCAATGGTTTCGATTACGGGTGGGTTATTATCGCAGTTTTCTACATGAATCTGCATATCACGAATAATCGTGTCAATTGGGGAACCACCCCGATATTCAATGATATATAGGGCAATATTATATTCTCCAGCGGTTTGTGGGGCATCCCAGACGATATCCCCCGTCTGGGGATTTACCGAAAAATTATTGTTGGGCCCTGGGTTGATATTATTGGGATATACATAGCCAGGTATAGCCATCCCATTGCTCATCAAGGGCTCCGTTAAAATAAAAGCCAAACTATCTCCATCAGGGTCATAAGCATTGGGATTATGCACAAATTTTCTGCCGACACAACCAAAATCAATGGGGGGCTGAAGTATGATTGGGGTGCTATTACAGCCTTGAAACTGGGGGTTAAGGAAAGTGTATGTAGTGGAAATGTGCATTGGGGTAAAAACCGAATTAGGGATATTGACTATGCCTGCATTGCGGTTATGATCCGTTGTGCTGATGACATAGGTGGAGCGCCCCGAATAGGTGTGAAAGGCTTCATATCGGTTGAGCTTAATGTCATTACCAATAAAAACACCGCTACCATTGACACGGCCAGCAGTCGAAGTAAGTCCATCACCCCAATCGATGATAATGGTGTCTTCATCCGCTGCATTCATGGATGATTTGGCATAGGTGAGTACTATCGCTTTAATCGTCAGCCCACAATCTTCTGATTGTTCAATAACAATCTCGCCAGCACGGATGTGCGTTGCTTGCGCATAAAATGGGCTACCCAAAACGAGTAGCAGTGCCAAAATATACTTAGGAATATATTGCATAGGGTATCGGTTGAACGTATTCGTTAAAATTTGAATACTACATAGATTCAAAGATAACGATATTTTTTGTTTAACCTTTCAAAAGTTCTTAACTTTTGGAAAGTTAAACAAAAATAAAACCTACAAAAAATTAGCAACTTCTTCTTTCAAGGCACTTTTGGCAATCAAAAGATCCGTAGGAGGGGTCTTTTCTAATTGAGCAAATAGCGCTTTCGCAAATTCTTGTGTAGAGGCATTTTTGGATACTTGATTGCCCGCTTTCTGTATGATGCCAATAAGTTGCTCCTTGGCCTTGACAAATTGCGCCCAAACAGGAGCCGAAACATAGATTTGCTGCGCAAGATTGTGCTCAAACTCCTGCTGGACAGAAACAAGCATCATCATCTGGATTTGGGCGGATGTCTCCGCATCTAGGCTTAATCGACTAAATTGAGCCGCAGGTTCTAGTCGTTCTGCCAATAAGACCAAGCGTTCGTAAGCTTGGAGTCGCATGGGGAAGCTTTGCTTCTTAGTATCCTTTTGAAGTGCTAACAGAAACTTTTTATTTTCATTTTCTTGAAAATTTTTGAGCATCATGTACACAAGCCCCAATACGGCTAGTAAGGGGATGGTAATCCGTAAAATTTCGAAAAGAGCAGAATAATTCATATAAAAGACAACAATTTTGGCGCAAAGTAGTTTGTTTTCTTGTATATTTGTAGAAATACGACTATTTTTTTAGGGTCTTTCTTTTTTAGCCCCTAAAATTTTTTAAAAAAATTGAACATGGAAGAAATTAAAACTCAAGTAGCTCCAGTATCTATTACAGATGCGGCTATTGCTGAAATGAAGAAGTTGCAAACAGAATTAGAAGTACCTGAAGGGTATCACCTACGCTTAGGCGTTAAGGCTGGTGGTTGTTCTGGTTTCTCTTACATGCTTGTTTTTGATCAAAAACAAGAAGGAGATACTATGTATGACTTTGACGGGCTTTCTGTGGTATTACATAACGAGCACATCCAATACATCAACGGAATGCAAGTTGATTTTGTAGATGGTCTTGAAAATCGTGGATTTACTTTTACAAATCCTAATGCACAAAGTAGCTGCGGTTGCGGAGATTCTTTCTCTGTCTAAGCGTACTTAAAGAATACAATTAGATTAAAAGTAGCAATGTTGTCATGAACGTTGCTACTTTTTTGTATGTTTGCTCTATGGAAAATAAGCAAAATACCCACCACTTTTTGATGGTTCGTCCAGCAACCTTTGAAGTTGATAGTGATTCAATCCAATCAAGTATTTTACTAGAGTTTGACACAGTCATCGATGTTTTGCGCAAGCATGGCGTCTCTGTCCTAGCCGTGGATGATACAAAAAACCCCAATAAACCCAAAGCTATTTTTGCTTCTCATTGGCTCTCCACTCATGCCAATGGTCATGTTATCCTTTATCCTCTATTGGAAAAGGAGCGTCGGTTAGAACGTAGCAAGGAGATTTTATCTCAATTAGAAAAAGAGTTTGTCGTCAAGCAGTACCATCATCTGGAGCAATACGAAGCCAATAATCGTTTTTTGGAAGGAACGGGGAGTATCGTTTTTGACCGAGCCAATAAAGTGGCTTACGGCTGTACAAGTGCCCAAACAGATGCAACTTTACTGGATAAGTTGTGTAAGGAGATAGAATACCAACCTGCTTCTTTTCGGGCAACCGATAAAAACGAACAGGCCGTTTATCATACCAATATGATGATGATGGTGGCGGATGAGTTTGCGGTAGTTTGTATGGAAGCTGTACAGGATGGGGCAGATGAGCTGCTATTGAAGCAGTTATTGCGGACCACCAAAAAACACATCATTAATATTTCGAGAGATCAGATGTATTCCTTTGCAGGAAATATGCTAGAAATTAGTACCAAAGACGGAAGTAAATTCACTTTGATGTCGGATACTGCCAAAAATGCCCTTTCGGAAAGGCAATTAGAACAAATTCAGTCTTTTAATCCCATTTTTACCTGTTCTATCCCTAACATAGAAAAGTTTTTGGGTGGGGGCATACGCTCTATGTTAGTTGAGTTATTTTTGAAAAGAAGATAGCTATTGCTTGATCTCTTAGATATTGGGAGAAGGGCAAAAAGAAATTATTTGTTCTAGCAATTATTCCATTTGGCTATTCAATTGCACAGTTGCACAAAAATATGCTAATTACTCCGAGTCGGGCAAGCAGAACGAGTGGACTTGCCAATTAATTTGCAAGATGTAGAGACGAGCGCAGCGAGTA
>CAYTLX010000158.1:0-5700 GCA_964438645.1 uncultured Saprospiraceae bacterium
AATCCGCCCAGGGCTTCCCACAACAGTAGAACCACTAGGTACATCCTTAATAATAACGCTGCCAGCTCCAATACGTACTTCATCACCGATGGTTACTCCTTCCTTAATCACGGCATTAGCACCCACAAAACTACGCTCACCAATTTTGACATTATTGGCCAATACGGCACCCGTAGCGATATGGGCGTAGTCACTAATTTGGCATTCATAACCGACGGTGGCGTGGGTGTTAATGATGACGGATTGCCCCAAAGTGCTTAGCACATTAATAATGACACCAGGACCAATCATCGAGCCATCCCCCAAGGATAGATTCTTTGGTAAGAGACTGTTAGGGTGGACAATGGTTAAAGGTGTACCTATGTTTTGTTTTAGTAGTTTTTCCGTGATGAATTTACGAAAGTGATTATTATCAAAAGCTACAAACCAATGGTTATTGAGCAAAATACTCAAAGCTCCTTTGTCGGTTTCTTTGCCTAAGTATTTTAAATTGAAAGGATTTTTAGCTTTTTCTTCCTGCTCAAAATAACCCATAATTTCTTGGTTGTTTTGGCGCATAATATCACAGACCATATAGGCGTGGCCACCATATCCGATGATTGTATTTATCTCCATTTTTTACGGTTTTTTCGGTTTGCTAAACGCTGCAAAGCCCACAAAAAAAGCCTATGCAGGAAAGTCAAAAAAAAGCGTTTGGTAAACCTAGTGAAAGCCTATTCCTAGATAAGCACATCCCCAGTCATCTCCTTAGGAATATCCAATTCCATTAATTTTAATAAAGTAGGGGCTACATCTGCCAATTTGCCATTTTTGACACTATAATCCTTCGTGTCGGGATTAATGACAATACAAGGAACAGGGCTCATCGAATGTGCCGTGTTAGGGGAGCCATCTTCATTAATGATATAGTCAGAGTTTCCATGATCCGCAATAATGATGATGCGATAATCCTTTTTAATAGCGGCAGTTACAAGCTTATTTAGTTGATTATCAACAGCTTGTACGGCTTTCATGGCCGCTTGAAAAACACCAGTATGCCCCACCATGTCCGCATTAGCAAAATTTAAAACGACCAAATCGGGGGTTTGTTTATTAATAATAGCAATGGCTTTATCGGCTACTTCTTCACAACTCATTTCGGGTTGAAGGTCATAAGTCTCTACTTTTGGGGAAGGGACTAAGGAGCGGATTTCTCCTTCAAAAGGTGTTTCTCGACCACCCGAAAAGAAGAAGGTGACATGTGCATATTTTTCAGTTTCGGCTGTGCGTAACTGCGTCAATCCTTTTTTGCTAATGTATTCGCCCAAGGTCATTTTTAAATCGTCCTTAGAGAAAATTACTTTTATATTTTTAAAATTTTCGTCGTAGCGTGTCATGGTGACGTAGTAGAGTGGGAGCGTATGCATGTTTTCTTCAGGCATATCTTGTTGCGTCAAGACGGTGGTCATTTCGCGTAAGCGATCCGTCCTGAAATTAAAAGCAATGACCACATCATCTTTTTCAATTTTGGCGATGGGTTCATCTTTTTTATCTACAATCACGATGGGCTTGATGAATTCATCCGTAATATCTTGGGCATAAGAGGCGGTCAGTCCATCTGATGCTTTCGCAAAATGGGTTCCAGTTCCATATCTTAGTAAGTCATACGCTAACTTAATACGCGCCCATCTCTTGTCTCTATCCATGGCATAAAACCGACCGATGACTGATGCGATACGTGTATTTTTTCCCGCAAGGAAGGACTCCAAATTTTTAATATATTTCACCCCACTTTTGGGGTCGGTATCACGTCCATCTGTAAAGGCATGGATAAAATTATTAGACTGCCCATTCGCTTCCGCAATGTCCACCAATGCTTTTAAATGGTCAATATGTGAGTGAATCCCACCGTCTGATACCAAGCCGATGAAATGCACTTTTTTATTTTCCTTTTTAGCGTAAGCGATGGCTTCCAAAAGGGTTTTGTTGGTCGCAAGACTTCCATCTTTTATCGCTAGATTAATCTTTGTAAAATCCTGATACACAATCCTTCCCGCTCCAATATTAAGGTGACCCACTTCAGAATTACCCATTTGACCTTTCGGCAAACCGACATCTTCTCCATAAGTAACCAATGTCGAATGGGGATAATCGGCCATTAAATGGTCAAAAAAGGGGGTTTTTGCATTATATATGGCATCGGCGGAGTGTTTGGGGCCTAGTCCCCATCCATCAAGGATGACCAGCATTGCTTTCTTCATTTTTGCTTTTTCTTTAGCGTAAAAGTGGTTGGATAAAATCAACGCAAATATACACTTTTATCCCGACAGTCACCCGAATATCAATTGAAATTGGTCACTTGTCAATTAAGGCAAAAAATAATCGAAAATAGGGATAGATTTGCCCCATAAATAGAAAAAGGGCTTAAACTGTGGTATCCATAAACTGATTATAATAAGGCTCTTTGAGTCTATTCCTGTGAACAAGGGCGGCTTGCTATTAATTTAGCAAGCCTTTTTGTACTTTTGGCTTCGCTATTAAATAAAAGATAAATGAAAACGGAAATAAATGCATTTTGGAATTGGTTTGTGACTCATAAAGCCGCTTACGAAAATTTTGGCAAGCAATATGAAGGGGATTTAGAAAAAGTAAATCAACTTTTGGATAAGTTAATTACGGAATTACAAAAAGTGGCCCCAGGGCTTTTTGTAGAGATTGGGGGCAAAGATGGGGAATGGGAATTAATCCTAACGCCCCAAGGTATTCGCCAACATTTTGCCGCTGCTTATGAAGTTGCGGCGCTTGCGCCAAAAATAGATAACTGGACTATTTTTGCGACGAAGCCAGCCTATGGACTGGATTTTGGTTTTAAGATGGGGGACGTGGAAATTAATCCCGAGACCATTTCTTTTATTCCTTTGAATAGTGAAGATGAACCCGATGATATTGCAATTCGATTGTTTCATAAAGACTATGACGAAAAAGATGAGCCTAGACGGAAGGCGGTGGTTATGGGGGTTTATCAGGCTTTGGATACTTTGTTGGGGGAAGTTTCTGCTAGTTTTGATTTGGATTATGTGGAGTTTGCAACAACGCCTGACGAAGGCATGAAACCATTGCCACTAGCCGAATTGGCAGGTTATATTAAATGGAAGAAAAAGGAACGGAACGTCTCAGGTATCCGATTTCCAGAAGAGTCGGTTACGCTATTACGGGGCGAAAGAGACGAGATGCCCATCATGGTATTAGTTAATCGAGCACTTAAATATTACGAATATAAAAATGATTTTCCATATTTGTTACTAGTCACAATCACCTTTAACGTAGTTACAGAGCAAGGTTTTCCAAAAGAAAATATGGATGAAATCTATGCCATAGAAGATGCGATAAACAAGATGGTTTGTGGGCAAGAAAAAGGTCATTTTATCAGTACCGAAACTTTTGGCGGAAGCCGTAAAATGTATTATGCAGGTGTGTCAAAGGAAGTCCTTCATAATCAAGTTCAAGAACTGAAAAACAATATAAAGTCTTCTTATTCAATTAATTATATGATAAGCTATGATCCTTTTTGGGTAGAGGCAACAGGCTATATGTAAGTACAAGGCCTTGCAAATTCATTTGCAAGATGTAGAAACAAGCGAAGCGAGTTTCGCTAAGCGTGAAAGAGCCATACATGAAAAAAAAGCGATTGAACTACGAAAAGCTGCGAAGGTGTAAGAAGGAATGTAACAAGCTTTGATTCCTTATCGTGAAAAACCTATTTTTAATTCTAAAACCAACAAAATGAATGAAGTTGAATTTATTCTCTATGTCGAAGACCAAGAGAAAAGTAAAGATTTTTATGAAAGTCTGTTAAATATTTGCCCATCCTTGAATGTGCCTGGAATGACCGAATTCAATCTAAGCAAAAGTACAAAATTAGGATTGATGCCAGAGAAGGGTATGGCAAAAATTATAGCAAACAAATTGCCACATCCCGCAAAAGGGAATGGAATACCCCGATGTGAACTGTATTTGAAAGTGACTCACCCACTCGCCTACCTTGAAAGGGGTGTCGCCCTAGGCGGAAAAGAAATTAGTCCATTACAACCAAGAGACTGGGGCGATAAAGTTGGATATATTGCTGATTTGGATGGACATATTTTGGCTTTTGCGGAAGCTTGCGCTTGATTATAACGTAGAAGATAAGCAAGTTTACTACCATCGTGCAATTTAACCACGCACTATTAAAGAAACCGCCGCTACACAATTATAAATCCCCCACCTACACTTATAAACCCCATCGTCATACCAAGAAAACGCCCCATACCTTTGGGTTATAATTAAAAAAAGGTAACTGTTTAGGTACCCGCACATTTTTGTCATAAAATGTCCTTTTTGCGCTTGTTTTTGCTATTTTTTTTATCACGTAGCCGTGCTACGCTTCAAAAAAATAGCTTCAACATACACAAAAATGCCTATTTTCTGCCTAAAAATAGGGACACCTAAGCAGTTTAAAAAAAAGAAAAGTTATGGGCTTATTTAGCAAAAAAGATCCAATCCAAGAATTGTCTCAAAGATGGATTCAAGAAGGCACGCAATTTAAAAATCAATTGAATGCTTTTTTGGATGCCATCTATAAAGGGGGTGAAGGCCCTGAAGAGCCACATGAGACTCGAGAAGATATGGCACAAACTGTTTATGGGATTGCGATGAAGATGAATGAATCAGGAGATCACCAAAAGCTGCGTGAATTATTTCCGCCTGCTTATGAGCCATTCCAGCCGTATTACGATGGTATTTCTAGAAGCATTAATCAGGTCATCGTATTAAGAGATGGGCGTATTGTCGTAAGGGCAGATGGGAATGTTTATTTGGATGATGGACAAGTTTATCTGTTGGAAGACGATATGATTACGGAGCAAGTGGGGGTGATGGCCATTGGGATTTCGGCTAACAAAGCCTTTACGGTAAAAGTAACCGATTCAGCCGTTTTTGTACATGCAGATTGGAGCGGAATTCCTGTTCATACTTTTGATTATCCAAAAGGCTATGGCGCAGGGACTGGTAGTCATCCAGTGACGGACTTTAAAGAAGAAGGACTAATTGTATTGAGCGCAGATGTCTTTAATGATGGTAAAAAAGTTTTGTTGACCACGACCAATGGTATTTTTATTCTTTCCGAAAGGGGAAGTGAATGTTTATTGCCGACTCAAGAAATGTTGCCACAATTTGTAGAAAATTATTACGAAGAGTACGAAGAATCAGTTCCTTTTGAAGTTAGCCTAGACTATTTTCATGCGAAACTCTCACCTGATAATACAAAAATAGCTACGGGCTTTCAGATGAGTGAGCATTTTATTTTTGAAGATAAAGGTGATGGGTTTAAATTGACGGGGACTATTCAAGCGAGATCGGAATATCCACATGCTGTTGGGTTTCATGATAAATTGGATCATATTGCTTTGGCATCTTGTCATTATCAGCAAAGCGGATTGGTGGGAATGGATTTGAAAAATCTACCCATCGTAACTAATGCATCTTGGTACGAAGAATTGGACGAGCGTTTGGATCCGATGCATGACAATATGTGGGTATTTTCTATTGTACCTTATAAGGATGGTTATTTGTTGGGAGCAAACAATGGCTATATTTGGTACGTCAAACCTAAGAATCCTAATGACAAAGCTTACCTGCATATGGGCGTTACGATTATGAGCATGGACTATTCGGCTGTCAATA
>CAYTLX010000159.1:0-3076 GCA_964438645.1 uncultured Saprospiraceae bacterium
GACAAAATAGTTGAAAGGAAAAACAAATCATAAACACAGGCTTGGGTGTCTCCGCTGTTTGGTTATAATCCAAAATTGATTGCATGAAGCCTTTCCATTTGCTCGACCAAGAAAATTTTTTGGCGGGATCTCCTGGACCGCCACTAGAAATAAATACATCCCAGTCCTTCATTTTTGGCCAGTCACCTTGCTGCCTTATCTCGAATACCTGAATTTGATGTGTCCCATGCGCCTGAACAATTTCGCAAATTGCAGGGATGCCAATATTAGGCTCCTTGTCATAAAGATCAATAATAGCTATTTTCATTTTATGGCAGTTCCCCAAGTTAAATTTAATTGATTAGGTTGATGGATTTTTGCCCGTTGGATGGCATATTCTGCTAGGTTATCGACCACCCAATTAAAATTATTTCGACCGACTGAATTTAGGTCTGCATCTGGCGCAGGATTGAAAAAATCAATGGCATAGGGGATGCCATTACGAACGGCAAATTCCACGGTATTGACATCATAACCCAGGGCTTTGTTTAATTCGATGACATATTTTTTCATCGTGTCCAAAAGTGTTTGGGGAGTCTCATAATAGGCGGCATAGCGCATAGCGTGCTCATTTTGGGGCGCATAAGGCATGATGTGAATGCGTTCGGCGCCGATAGAATAACATCTAAAGTAGGCGGTAAACTCAATATTTTCTTGCATCATCATGACTAAGTGATCTGTTTGGTCATAAGTGTCAAAGAGCTCTTGCTTATCTTCCACACGATAGACATGTTGCCAACCGCCGCCATGATATTGCTTGAGAAAAAGTGGAAATCCACCCACATGGCGAATCATTTTGTCCCAATCCAACGGAAATTTTAAATTCCGAAAGGACTTAGGCGATGTATTTTGCGGCATCTGCTTGGACGGAAGCAAAGCCGTTTTGGGTACAGGTACACCTATTTTTTTGGCGATGACGACATTGGTGTATTTGTCATCGGCACTCCACCAAAGGGGGTTATTGAGTACGGCGGTTCCATTGAGCGCCATTTGTTTGAGCCAAGTCCGATAAAAAGGAACATCTTGCGAAATTCGATCCACAATCACTTGATAATCCAAAGGCTCATCCAGTAGGACTTCCTCCACCAAAACCGCTTCGGCGCGGATGTCTTTGGGGGCTATAGCATTGATTTTTTGGATCAAAGCTTGTGGGAAAGTGTCTTCCACTCCATTAAGGATACCAATTTTTTTCATAGGGTATTTTACGTTGATAAGACTAATTATGGGGCAAAATAGGTGATAAAACATCAAAAAAAGCAGATTTTTGACGTTTTTTTTTCATAACACCTAGGGAAAGCCTACTTTCGCCGTTATATTCAACGAAATCATTTGGATAAATGGTGGCTTTTGCCGCATTTTAATTCATATTCTACAAAGCTACAAAAGGGCAATCTAAAAAGCATGAGTAAATTAAAGAACGTATTGAGCATGATGAAAACTCCCTATTTTCTAAAGAATCTAGCGGGTGTATTACTTTTTTTGGTGGGCGCATTTGGCCTGCTTTTTCTATGGCTCGATTTTTATACGATGCACGGTAAGTCAATCCAAGTGCCTGATTTTCAGGACATGGAAATATCAGATGCACGGATTATTGCCCAATCTCATGATGTAACATTGGTCATCAGTGATTCGATGTTTTTAAAAGATAAGCCGCCAGGAGTAGTGCTTTCGCAAAAACCAGAGAAAGGAGCTTCCGTGAAAAAAGGAAGAAAAGTTTATTTGTCTGTCACCAAATTTACTCCTGACATGGTGACCCTACCAAAAGTCTTTGGGGTGTCTGAAGATTATCGCCAGTATTCTAAAAAGTTAAGCCGTATTGGGGTTTCGACGAAAGTCAAAAAAGAAGTCTTTAATCATCGACTATCAGGTGGTACGATTCTGAAGGTCTATTTTAAAGGCAAGGATATTTCGGATGACTTGGAGAAAGGGGTGAAAGTGCCTGTGGGTGCCACTTTAGGTTTTGTGGTGAGTCGTCGTTCTTCGGATTTTGTTAAAGTCCCCAATTTGTCTTGCCTACCCGAAGACGAAGCCATCTCTTTGTTGGAGCTGAATGACCTGAAAATTGGTGAAGTCGAAAAACTACCTGGCAGCAAAGCCAACAACTCTTATGTGGTCAAACAATCTCCCTATCCAGGCAAATCACTTCGTACTGGTGATAAAGTGAATATTACAGTGGGATCTAAAGCTGCGGCGGGATGTAATTAAATCTACGGTTTTCTAAATCGTGATAAACAGGAGCTGGGACGATGAGTATTGTTCAATCGTTCAATTGATTAGCCAAAATCTAATTCCCTTTTGTCGTATGCAAAATAGCATCTATTTTTCTATTTTTTAGTTTTCGGATAGCGGATTGAGCGGTTGACTCCTGATTCGTCCGTAAGGCACAGACCGTATGATATTTAGAATGGTCAAATTGTACAATTTCTGCATCTCTATATCCTGCTGCGATAGTTTGTTCCAGTCTTTTACGGGCATTGGTGATGGAGCCAAAAGAGCCTGTAATGACCATATATTTGGTTAATCGGGGTGTATCTGTCTTATCAGCTAAAACGGT
Source organism: uncultured Saprospiraceae bacterium (assembly GCA_964438645.1). GTDB lineage: Bacteria > Bacteroidota > Bacteroidia > Chitinophagales > Saprospiraceae > HyVt-613. Next base: position 2,594 of record CAYTLX010000159.1, read on the forward strand.
GGTTTGGGTGTTTGGGCTCGAATTAGGCGTCGTCTTAGTCGTCTCAGGTTCATCAAGACTTTCAATTTTTGAGTCATCTGAGCCCTTAGTGCGCACATCTTCATCGACATCTTCGTCAAAATCAACATCTTGTTTGTCGATAATATCGTTGAGTGTCTGGTCTGCGGGCTGATGGTCGTTTTCGTCTAAAACATCGGTCGCAGCATCTTCGATATTTTCCGCTACCACTTTTTTCGCTGGCGCAAAAGACTTGTAAATCATGGTGATACCTAGACCTAAAAGGATGAGAATCAAGGCAATATAAAGATATTGTTTAGAATTTGAAGCCGATTTTTCTTCTGTTGGTGGAGTTTGTTGATTCATGGCAAGATAGTTCTGATTAATTTTGGTGCAAATATACGAAAAAAAGTAATTTATTTATTAATTTCCACTTTTGGAAAGTTACCATAATAAAACTCGTAAAAAAGTGCTAAATTTATACTT
>CAYTLX010000159.1:3176-5674 GCA_964438645.1 uncultured Saprospiraceae bacterium
CCATAATAAAACTCGTAAAAAAGTGCTAAATTTATACTTTCCAAAAGTTAAAAAGAAAAACCAACACTTTTGGAAAGTTGCCATAATAAAACTCGTAAAAAAGTGCTAAATTTATACTTTCCAAAAGTTACTAAATTTATACTTTCCAAAAGTTAAAAAGATGAAAATAATGACGGTATGCTTAGGCAACATTTGCAGGTCGCCCCTAGCCGAAGGTATTCTTCAAGATAAAGTAAACAAGCGGGATTTGGACTGGGAAATAGCATCATCGGGCACTGCGGGGTATCATGTTGGGGAGTTACCAGATTCACGATCTATGGACATTTCGCGCAAGCATGGGATAGATATTTCCTATCAGCGTTCACAAAAATTTCAAGTATCTTTTCTGGAGCAGTATGATTTTATTTTGGCGATGGACATCAACAATTATGAAGATATATTATCTCTATGTAGCACAGAAAAGCAGCGTCAAAAAGTACAGTTAATCATGGATTATGGCGAAGACCCTAATATTAGGGAAGTCCCCGACCCGTATTATGGTGGCAAAGATGGATTTGCGAATGTTTATGACATGTTGGATGAAGCGACAGAAGGTTTTTTGCGGACTATTATTTTGGCTCTGGACGACGAGTAATCCCGCTCCAATTAAAGATTCTCCAACTGCGACTGTAAGTTATCAAAAAAGTCAATCTGAATGGTGCTATCTTTTTCTAAGCTATAAAGCTGTGCGGCATTGCCCATATTTACAGCGACTTCTAGCAACCCAGACGAATTAAATAGGCAGAGATTTTCACCAAGTGGGACATCGCTGTAGGTGGTACTGATTTGCTTGATGGGCTCTAATTTACGAAAGTAAACCTTACAGGGGCGTCCATTGCCTACAGAATCGAATAATTCTTGGGTGATATTGGTGATGACGTTGCCGTAATGATCCACATGAATCACTTCGCCACGTAGGTAGCCAGGCCCGATAACGGGCTGCAAACTCAATCTCTCTACTAATTTATTTGTCGGAAGACCGATTTCCATGAAGGCACGACCATCTTGGATAAATTGGACAGCATCACGAAGCACTGCAAACGGAGATGGGTCCGAAGAACTAAGCACAAAGCCGTTCACTTCCTTCTTTTCTGGAAAGGCCAAAGAAAAAATACCGTTATCAGGCAACAAAAAGTAATGCTCTTCGTGTTGTATAGCTACCCAATTAAATTGACCTTCATCGCTGGTTACAACGGTAATGATATGGATGGTTCCTTTCGGAAAATGAAACCAAGCATTGCGCAAGTTAAAAGCGGCTTCGGTGATATTGAATGCTTCTACTTGGTGGGTGACATCGACAAACGCAATTTGGTCACTAGCACCATAAAGCCGTCCCTTGAGTGTGGAAGCGTAATAGTCTTTTAGGCCAAAGTCTGTAATCAGTGTAATTAATCGCATTTTGACTAGGTTGTGTTCACGGTGCGGTGCAAAGCTATAAAAATAATCCTTTTGTAACGAAAAAATTGGAAAAAACAACAAAAACTGCCTATATTGTGGCTCATTCCACCAGATTTGTAATCAAAAATAAGAAAAATAAAGCAATTGAGTGAAATTCAACTAACCTTGGAAAATATAGATCCAAGAATCTTTTTTGGCGAAAAAAGTGTCCATCTGAATATTATCCGCCAGTTTTTTCCCGATGTCAGCATCTCTTCTAGGGGAGATAATATCAAAATCAAAGGCAAAAAAAATGATACTCAAATCGTTAAAGATGTCTTTGAAAAAATGATGAATGCCCTAAATGGTACTGGCGAACTGAATGTGCAGACCGTCGAAGATATTTTGGATGGCGAAAATCCCGTAGAATTTAAAGTCCAAGCCAAAAATGGCGCAGCCATCGTCTATGGTCGTGGAGGGCGCCCAATCAAAGCCAAAACTAAAACCCAAAAAGAATTAGTTCAGGCAAGTGAAGAAAATGACATCGTTTTTGTGACGGGGCCAGCGGGTACGGGCAAGACGTATGTCGCTGTCGCTCTGGCAGTTAGAGCGTTAAAAAATAAATTGGTCAAAAAAATTGTGTTGACCCGACCAGCCATAGAAGCTGGGGAAAATCTAGGCTTTTTACCTGGAGACTTGAAGGATAAAATTGATCCGTTTTTGCGTCCATTATATGATGCGTTGGATGATATGTTTCCTTCGGATAAGCTAAAATATTTTGAAGAAAACCGAATCATTGAGATAGCCCCTTTAGCGTACATGCGTGGACGGACTTTGGATCATTCTTTCATTATCTTGGATGAAGCCCAAAATGCGTCGGCACTCCAAATCAAAATGTTCTTGACGAGGCTTGGCCCTAATGCCAAGTGTATCATTACGGGAGATTTGTCACAAGTAGATTTACCTTCTAATCAACGTTCGGGCTTGGTACAGGCGACCCATATTCTGAACCCTATTCGGGGCATTGGTTTTGTCAATTTTAGTGTTGGAGATGTAGTCCGTCATCGCTTAGTCAAGGATAT
>CAYTLX010000160.1:0-5668 GCA_964438645.1 uncultured Saprospiraceae bacterium
TCACCCCTTCCTCCCGTACAGACGAACGCCCGTTCGTCTCAACGCTCAACCAGCGCAGTCCGAAGGACAAGCGTCTCAACCAGAGAGCGCAGCGAACGACTCAACCAGCGAGCGAAGCGAGTGACTCAACCAACGAGCGCAGCGAGTAACTCAACTCTCCAAAAAAAAAGCCCCACTAAACAAATAGCAGAGCTTCAAAATGAGTTTTATCAATGGCTAGTTCACCCGAAGTTTTACGGTTTCACCAATCCAGCATTTTACTTTAACAGGCTGTCCAGCATGTAATCCACGCATATGAGCTTCTCCTTTATCTGGATAACTTTTTTTATAAGAATTGATTTTCTTACTGGCCTCTGCAGCGACACTAGGGTCAATAGACTTGGCATGAGCCCATTTATCTATAGCCGCTAAGATGACTAAGCGTGCATCAAAAGCATCTCCACAACTACGGGTTGATTTAGCATAAAGGTCACCGATTAGCATGTAAGGCTTGCCCCAACCGCTACGTAATTTAGCCGCTTGATAGGCGTCAGACCTAGCTTTTGACTTTTGACCAAGCTTACGTCCTTCGATAGAAGCTAGCGACATGTAATAGCCAGCCTTTTTCTGGCTATCGGTTTCTTGATTGATGGCATCACGGTATTTTGCGACAGCACCACGATAATCACCTGATTTGTAAAGCTTATTGGCGACCATTGCAGGGTTATTGGCATCAAACTCTGCTTGCTTCTCTGCATTAATCTTTGCAGCAAATTGGTCATATTTTGCCGCAAGGCTCGCAATCTCAGGGTCATCTTTAGTACAACCATGTTGAATGAGCTCCTTGTAAGTAGATTTGATTAAATCAAAATTATCTGGATCGGCTTTGTAAGCAGGCATTAGCTTGGCCTTAAAATAATCACAATCAAAGATGTAATCTTCAATGGCAACGAAGGCAGTCTTTGTGTCTTCCTTAGTCTTTTTCCAAGTAGCGGCTTCTGCTTTATTATGGGCGATATTCAAATCCGCTATCTCCATCATTTTTTGATAGGCTTGACGTGCTTGCTCTTTGGATAATTGCTTCAAAGGAAACAAATATAGCACCGCTTCTGTAAGTGGGTAGAATGAAATATACTCTGATTTTTCACCACCCAATTCTAGTGCTTTCATGCCCGCATCATAGATCTCTTTTCTAGGAGCGTTGACGGTATATAGCAAATCATACGCCTTACGACCGTAAGCATAACTCGCTTCGTCTTGATAGCATTGAGCCATCTGGTCATACAAATCTTTTATTTTTGTGGCGTATTCAGCCTTTTTGGCGGCATCCTTCTCTGCTTCAAAAAAGTTTTTGTAGATATCGATACCATCTGTATATTGGGTGGAACGCTTGCCGTCTGCCGCAGGAGCCATTTGGAATGCTTTTTTCCACTTAGGGAAAGCGGCTTTAAAGTCTCCTTTTTTAATTTGCTGGCGGTATAGTACGTGCGCCGTTTCTGCTTCATCTGGATTACTGGACTGGGCAAAAGTGCCACATTGAGCCCTACTTTGCGTAAGCGCAGAAAAAACAAATAGGGCGATAAGCAAGAATGCTGTTTTCGTCTTTGTCATCTTTAGTAGTATTTTTGTTTGAAAAACCATGATTTATCGGTTAGGCTAAAACTCATTGAAATCTTTATGTAGGTTTGGTCTAGGTCAGACGAAATGCCATCTTTTCCTATTTCTAGACCCAAATTTACAAAAGAAATATCTTGTCTTGGGATAATAACGGGAAATCCACCGCCAATGGTTATACCATAACGCCTGATTTGCGAATCGTTAACAAATCTAGGATCTTTGCCATAAAAGGCACCAGCTCTAAATGCCATCTTTTTCCAATAGCTGTCGTACGCCTTTAAATTGGGTAGTTTTTCATACCCTAGTGAGATTTTGCTGGCCGCACCCATTTTGTCCTTGCGGAAACCACGAGAGAAGTCATTCCAATTGGCGCCTTCATAGTTTAGCCCTATACGATAAAGCCCTTCAAAGGAATAGCCCACACCGATGGCGTAAAGTAAAGGATGCTTATTGGTGTATTGTACTTCTTCAGCACGAAAAATAGAGTCTTTTACGCCATAAGCGGTACTTACTCGATTGATTTCTTCGTTGAATGTGGTTTTGATTTTGAATCCTGGCTGGATGTAGCCACCAATAGTCAATAAATCTCCACGCAGTCCATCTTCCTTGGTGTTATCCTTAAAATGATAATCCCAAATAGCACCTAATTTTAGATTAGTTCCTTTGTAGCTATAATCAGTGATGTATTCGTTATTGTACAAATGGATTATTGTATCATTAAATCGGTTGGTTTGAGTTTCTGATACTTTGCCAAGTAAGAAACCCAAATTGGCACCAAAGGCAAAGTGCTTATATTTTGCAGCATTAGACCAGTTGATTTGGTAGGAGCCCCCTTCACCCGTAAATTTATTGTTGGCCGTTATGTCATCCTTGGTGATTTTATTTTCAACATCGTAACCGACCTTGGTATAAGGAGATAATCCAATGCCCATCCCAAAACGCCAATCACTTTTGCGACCTTCAAGCTCTCTATTAAAGTCATTAACAAGAGAAAGACCCAAGTTGATATTGTCAAGTCCCCCCGTCCAGTTCGTAATTTTGTCCTTAGATGAACTAATTGTGTAGTTTTTCCCACTGACGCCAATATCAAAAGATGTGGCTCCGAGAAACGCAAAAGAAGCAGGATTCATCGGGTTTAGGTTGTTTCTATCGTGATAAATAGCAGATAACCCACCTAGAGATCGAGACGATAGTACTTCCGCAGACTGAAAATTTCCTAACCCAAATCTAGAGTAAGGAGATTGCACTTGTGGTTGGCAAAAAGCAACCACAGGGGCTAGTAGTCCGAAGATAAAAAAGAATTTCTTTATGTTCATTCAATGTTTTTTCTGAAAAGGCAGCCTGTTTTGTGGGCTAGCCAATGGTATATTGTAGGTGACAATATGGTTAAAAAATTACGCTTGCGCAAAAAAGTTATAGGCGTAAATGCTATATAATCCTGTCAAAACAAGATCTCGCTCGACAAAGGTCGAAAAATTTAAGTTCTTAGCCAAAAAATTAGCATCTCCTCCTGTCAAAATAGTGCGTGTTTTGCCCATCTTGCGCTGAATACGACGGCGAAAGTCCGTTATTTCTAACAAACTCCCACGAATTGCTCCGTTTTGGAGTGCGGTTTCGGTACTTTTGCCAATCATTTCCTTCGGCAAAGATACCGAAACTATGGGTAACTGTGCCGTAAATTCATGCATTGCTTGTAATCTCATTTTCAATCCTGGGGCTATATTCCCCCCTAGATATACTCCGTCTTCGGAAAGTACTTCGTAGGTCATACAAGTGCCAGCATCAATAATGAGTACATTCTGATGAGCAAATAACCCATGTGCGCCACATACTGCCGCTAGCCGATCCCGACCCAAAGTCTCTGGGGTCAAATACTCGGATTGTATAGGTACCGGGGTGTCATGCGTCAGTTCTAGAGCGTGTGCAAATCCTTTGATTTGCGCCAACATAACGTCAGAAATATTTCCTGTTGCACTATAAATGGCAGATTTAACAGAAAATTGTGCAATTATTTTTTGGGGGATGATTTTTCCCTCATTCAATACATCTCGTTGCAGGAGCGTTCCCTTGCGGTCAAAAATGCCGTATTTCGTGGATGTGTTTCCAATGTCAATTGCTAAAAGCATGGTTTGGGGCTATGATTATGACTGCTCGGCTTTAGGGTGAAAGTCCATGATATTGCCCATGGAATAACATTTGCGGCAACGTGGCTCGTAGCTGTCTTTTTCCCCCAATAAAACCTTTGATTGGTCTGCCGTAAGCCGGTAGGAATGAGTCGCTAGATTGCCACAATGGACACATATTGGGTGGACTTTTGTGATATATTCTGCAACGGCAAGTAAGGAGGGGATAGGTCCAAATGGCTCGCCTTGAAAATCCATGTCTAGTCCCGCTACGACTACTCTTTTTCCCGAAAGGGCTAGTTGCTCACAAACCTTAACTAGCTCATTGTCAAAAAATTGCGCTTCATCCACACCAACTACAGTCGCTTCGCCAACATGCTCCAGAATATCCATAGACTTACTTACAGAAATGGCCAATAGTGCATTTTTATCGTGCGATACCACTTCGGTATTTGAATACCGGATATCTATATTCGGCTTAAAAATAATGACCTTCTGATGGGCAAAGCTAGCTCGTTTTAGCCGACGGATAAGCTCTTCTGTCTTTCCAGAAAACATGGCGCCGCATACGACTTCGATCCAACCGCTACGTTGACCCTTAAAATGTGGTTCTAAAAACATGAATTGAAATTTGATGCAAAAGTACTGATTTCTTATGGGTCTTTCCTAAGACTTGGGGCGGTTTGTTGAAAAACGATGCTTTTCCGAAAGAGAAATAAAAAAATGCGCATCCTTTCGGAAAATATTAAACAAATTTTATACCTTTACTTTTTGGAAGTCGTTTTGATGAAAATCGTGTAACTGTTTAGGTGCCCCCATTTTTAGGCAGAAAATAGGCATTTTTGTGTATGTTGAAGCTATTTTTTTGAAGCGTAGCACCGCTACGTGATAAAAAAATAGCCAAAACAGGTGCAAAAAGGGCATTTTATGCCAAAAATTACCGGATACCTAAGCAATTACAAAATCAATTAACAAAAAACCTAACTGTTTAGATGTTCCTATTTTTAGGCAAAAAATAGACATTTTTGTGTATGTTGAAGCTATTTTTTTTGAAGTGTAGCACCGCTATGTGATAAAAATAGCCGCAAAAAGGGCATTTTATGCCAAAAATTTGCCCTACCTAAGCAGTTACAAAAAAAAACAACGGGATGCCAATAGATGTCAAACAAGGCCAAATGCTTATTCGTAAAATTCAATATTTGTTGGATGGGCTAGAATTGAATGCCGCAGAAATATCAAATATAGAAAAAGATTTGATGTTGGGTTACATAAGTTCTTTGTATGATTTATTTCTGTTTGAAGAACATGCAGCACCCAAACCAATGACGAAGCCTAAAAAAGTGGTTGCGAATGTAACCAAACCCGTACGGGTGACAAAGGACGTAAAGGAGATAACTCCTCCTAAGCCGAAGGCTGAAGTAAAACCGAAACCTGACCCGATTCCCGAGCCAGAGCCAATAGTGCCGCCTACCCCTGTTGTAGAAACACCCAAGGTAGAAACACCCCCAGTTGTAGAAAAACCAGTGGTTTTTGCTCCGCCTGTGGTAAAAGTAGTACAGCCAGAGCATGAGTCCCTTTTTGCTTTTAAGAAAGCAACAGATCTTTCTGAAAAATTAAGAGATCGACCGATTTCTGATTTGAATAAAGCTTTTGCAATCAATGATAAGTTGTTGACAATCAGTAAGTTATTTGATGGAGATGCAAATGCCTTTAAGGATACTGTTAAGGCGTTGAATCAGTTGGCATCTTTTGAAGATGCGAAGGTTTACTTGAGTCATAATGTCGTTGAAAAATTTAATTGGACGGCGAAAAGTCGAGCCAAAACGGCAAAGATTTTTGTTAAAACCATCCATCGACGGTACCTTTAACCTTTACAAAATTGTAACTGTTTAGGCTCCTGTTTTCTGCCTAATAGGGGTACCTAAGTTTATAACAGTTACGCAAAATTA
>CAYTLX010000161.1:0-5607 GCA_964438645.1 uncultured Saprospiraceae bacterium
ACGGCACGCCTGTATATAAACCCGGATACGGCACCATGGGCCTGAAACCTGTCACAGACGGTACGCCTTTCACCGTGGATGTGGCCTGGCTTACATGGCAAAAGACTAAAAACAAAAAGATCCTAAAAATCCCAAAAAAAGTGCAACTTTGCATCTTACATCAAAACGCAACTATGCACATACTTTAAACGTTAAAGTTCCGTTTGAAAAAATGAAAATATAAAATACATTATGTCTAAAGAATCGAATGTTGCAGCGGTAGATAACCTAGCACGGTCTTACGAAGCATTGGCCAGTGAAGTAGGAAAAGTCATCATAGGCCAAGAAGGTGTCGTGAAAGCGGTCATTATTTCTATGTTTAGTCGGGGGCACAGCTTATTGGTAGGAGTACCTGGATTGGCTAAAACGTTGTTGGTCAGTACGATATCAGAAGTGTTAGATTTAGAATTTAAGCGGATTCAGTTTACACCAGATTTAATGCCTTCGGATATTACGGGGTCAGAGATACTGGATGAAGATCGCCATTTTAAGTTTAATCATGGGCCGATTTTCTCAAACATTGTCCTTGCGGATGAAATCAACAGAACACCGCCCAAAACACAAGCAGCCTTATTGGAAGCGATGCAAGAACGGTCGGTAACGGTAAGCGGACAGAGACATATTTTGCCCGACCCATTTTTCGTATTGGCAACCCAAAACCCAATAGAGCAAGAAGGTACTTATCCTTTGCCAGAAGCACAATTAGACCGTTTTATGTTCAATATCAACCTAGACTACCCTTCGTATGAAGAAGAAGTCACAGTCGTAAAGAATACCACCACCCCGCAAAACACTATTTTAAAGCATGTATTGACTGGAAAAGATATTGTCGGATTTCAGCAATTAATCAGACGCATTCCTATTACAGACAATGTATTGGAGTATGCCGTTAGCTTGGTGTCAAAGACAAGGCCTAGAACAGAGAGAGCGACTTCTGATGTAAATAACTATATTTCATGGGGCGCTGGGCCACGTGCATCGCAGTTTTTGGTATTGGGAGCGAAGTGTCATGCAGCCATCAACGGTAAGTATTCTCCAGATATTGAAGATGTACAAGCCATTGCAAACTTGGTGCTTCGCCATAGAATCGTCAGAAACTACAAAGCAGAAGCAGAAGGCATTACGGAAGAAGATATCATCCAAAAGCTACTATAAGCACCAAAATGCTTAATGTATTGGCGTAATAAACGACAATAGGGTGGTTTTGGCGGTATTTGAGCAAAGTATTCTTTACTTTTGTTAAGTGTATCCTTTGGGTATACCTGTTTTTTTCTAAAATCTAAGTCTATGCGTTTCTTTACCATCCTTTTTTTATTTGTTAGCTTTTTTGCGCAAGCTCAAACAAACATTGACCCTAGCTTATTAGAGCAATTTACTCAAAAAGAGAAAGTCGGCTTCATTGTCCTGTTTAAGGAACAGGCTGATTTGGACTTTATTCCCCACTATGCGCCCAAGCAAGTGAAGGGACAGTTAGCTTATGATGCTTTGGCGAAAGTCGCATCCCATACGCAAGGTCATGTTCAGCAGTTAATGAAGGACAATGGAGTGCCATTTAGGTCTTTTTTGCTAGTGAATGCGATTTATGCCAAGGGGAGTCAGACTTTAGCTCAGCAAATAGCAAGCTTACCAGAAGTCAAGCGCATAATGTATGATTCGCCCGTCATCGTAGAAGACCCAATCACCATAGAATACGTCAATAGCGTACAATCTAGAGACGAAACCCCAGAGTGGGGCTTAAGAATGATCAAAGCAGATTCGGCTTGGCTTCAAAACATCAAAGGTCAAGGAGTGGTTGTTGCTGGTCAAGACACAGGTTATGACTGGGAACACCCCGCCATTAAAAGTAAATATCGGGGAGACGGAGCGACTCCAGACCATAATTACAACTGGCATGATGCGATTCATACCAATAGCCCACATTATGCAGACACGATTCCTAATCCATGTGGTTTTGATGTAGCGTATCCGTGTCAAGACAATCCACATGGCACACACACCATCGGCACGATGGTCGGCTATGCACCTGATAATGTGATTGGAGTGGCGCCTGATGCCCAGTGGATAGGCTGCCGAAATATGGATCGGGGTTGGGGTACACCAGCTTCCTACATCGAATGTTTTGAGTTTTTTCTAGCACCGACAGATTTGGATGGGCAAAATGCCGATGTAACAAAATCACCCGATGTCATCAATAATTCATGGGCTTGCCCACCCAAGGAAGGCTGTAATCCCGATAATTTTGCGATTATGGAAATGGTGGTTAATAATTTGAAAGCAGCGGGTATTGTCGTGGTGGTGTCTGCGGGAAATTCTGGTGGCTCAGGCTGTGGCTCGGTTTCTTCTCCCGCAGCTATTTTTGAAAGCGTTTTTTCTGTAGGGGCAACCCAATATACAGATACATTAAACTTTCAAGATTCGATAGCTAAGTTTAGTAGTCGTGGGCCCGTACTAGTGGATGGATCGGGGCGTATGAAGCCCAATGTTACGGCACCTGGACGAAGTGTGAAGTCTTGTGTTCCTAACAATGGATACGCCTACTATGGCGGCACAAGTATGGCTGGCCCGCATGTGGCAGGAGCCGTAGCGTTGATTATTTCGGCTAATCCTGATTTGGCGGGTATGGTCGATACCATTGAATATATTTTGGAGACGACTGCCGTAAAAAAACAAGCAGTTGATACCTGCGGTGGCGTACCGGGGACGATGATTCCCAATAATACTTATGGGCAAGGGCGAATTAATGTCTATAAAGCCGTACAGCTTGCGCAAACGATAGATATTGTGAATACGCAACAAGCCGCTTCACCAGATGACGTGATTCAGATAACCCCCAACCCTGCTTCCACAGAAATTAGTATTACCCTTGCGGGAAAAAGGCGTGGGAATGTACGCTTTTTTAATAATTTAGGGCAGGTAGTCCGAACATTAAGCCTGAGTAATCATACTACTTTCGTTAATATTAGCTCTTTGCCGAAAGGCGCTTATTATATACAATTTCAATCCCCAAACCATCAGGAAATTCATCCGCTAGTGATTCAATAGCCGATTTTTTCTATTAAAATTATACGAACACCCAACTTTGTAAGTTGAGTGTTCGTAAACGTTAAAGTGAAATCAATCAATCTACCGCTGCCCCTTTATTTGATGTACCAAAAGAGATATTATCTTTTCTTTTTGGGATGTTTACTTTTTGGCGTAAGCCTTAAGGGACAAGACGATGCAGGAAAGTATATTGTCGTACGGGATATCAAGATAGAAGGAAATAAAAAGACGAAGGATTACATCATCCTTCGAGAGTTAAATTTTAAGGTCGGCGATACACTCCTGTTGGCGGGTCTTCAAAATCAATTTGAGCGAAACAAAAAATGGTTTCTTAATACCGACTTGTTTAGTACGATTGATTTTAATTTGACAGAATGGGATTTAGCAACCCATCAAGCCACCATCAAGCTAAAAGTAAAAGAAGCATGGTATATTTATCCATTGCCGATTGTCGAGTTAGCGGATAGAAATTTTAACATTTGGTGGGATGATCACGACCATACCTTTGATCGGATTAATCTAGGTCTAGCTTATTATCAAAATAATTTTAGCGGTAGAAAAGATCGTTTTGTCGTTATTGCTCAAACGGGATTTACACAAAAAGCAGAAGTCGAATATGGCATACCTTATTTTAATAAAAAGAAAACGATTGGGGTAAGCGGTAAGGTTTCTTTTATTAGAAACCGATCCATTGCTTATCGTATTGAAGACTTCAAAGAAGCCTTTCATTTTAGTGATGATGCGTTTTCTTTACGCAAGTTTCGCTTGAATCTTGATTGGACTTATCGCCCCAATATCCGTTTGACGCATACCTTGTTTACAGGTTATCACCACAATCGTGTAGCTGGTTATGTCGTAGATTCTTTGAATAGCCATTTTTTTGGCAAAGGACTATATGAAGAATTATTTCCTAGTTTTCAATATCGGCTACGATATGACTTGCGGGATATTAATTTGTATTCGATGACAGGAAATTTGCTTGAATTTAATGTAGGTTATAATGGAGCCTTGAAGCAAAAAGGGCCTGATATGCTTTTTACCAATTTATACTATGCCCAATATCTAAAATTTAACCACCGCTGGAGTACGGAGTTGATTGGTAAAATCAACAAGTTTCTTCATTATGGAAACCCTAGCTTTTATCATAAAAGCAGCTTAGGGGGTGGGGAGTTTATACGTGGATATGAATATTATGTGTTAAACGGACAAGACTTCGCTTACGCTAAAACGAGTCTGCGATTCATGATTACGGATAAAGCGATACCTATAAGTAAATTTTACGGCACTAAAAACATCCCTTTTCGGTTGTTTTTGGCATTCAATAATGATTTTGGGGCGATAAAGGAGCAATATTTTCCAGAGCAGAACGCCCTTTCGGGAAAAATGCTTTGGGGCAAAGGAATCGGGCTAGATTTTGTTTTTTGGCAAAGTCGAGCCATACAGCTTGAATATAGTATGAATCACTTTGGAGAAAAAGGACTATTTTTGCACCTTAAACTTTTTAACTAAGGAATACATACATTTTGGGTATGTTTCCAAGGCTCCCACCTAAGAAAACGAAGTATTGATGAAGGTTTTATTTTTCGCACGGAAAGTTAGTGAGTCTAACTATGGCCCGATAGGGGAGATTTTTGCTCAATTTGATCAAGCAGGAATAGAAATTACTATCTATGAGACGCTATTAAATCAATTGCACGGCTATGTTCCTTTGCCCAAGGCCAATATCATGAGCACATTTGAGCCTTTAGAAAAGAATAGTTTTGACTATCTCATTGTTTTGGGGGGAGACGGTTCCATTTTGGATGCGACCGTATTGGTTAAAGATTCGGGTATCCCCATTATGGGCATTAATCTAGGCCGATTAGGCTTTTTGGCGAGTATCGAAAAATCCATGGTTGCAGAAGTCATCAAAGCCATGTTGCATGGGACTTTGGCGATAGAAGAACGGACAATGCTCTCAATTACATCTAATTTCCCAATATTTAAAGAAGCTAATTTTGCCCTAAATGACTTTACCATTCTAAAGCGCGATACTTCTTCGATGATTAATATTCATACTTTTGTGAATGGAGATTATCTGACGACCTACTGGGCGGATGGGTTGATTTTAGCGACACCTACGGGCTCTACGGCCTACTCTTTGAGTTGTGGCGGACCGATTATGTTTCCCAGTACGGATAGCTTTGTGATAACCCCAGTAGCACCGCACAACTTGAATGTAAGACCATTAATTGTACCCAATAGCGCAGTTATTTCCTTTCAAGTAGAAGGGCGTTCAGACAACTTTCTTTGCACCATGGATACCCGATTGGAGATGATTACGTCCGCTCATGAGATTGCCATCAAAAAAAATGATTTTTCCATAAAATTAGCCCGTTTGACCAATTCTTCCTTCCTACTTGGCTTGCGCGAAAAATTAGCTTGGGGAAAGGATAAACGAAACTAGGGGGCGCTACGCGGGCACGTTTTAACGAGTGTTTGGTCAGCCTAGAAATGAGCAAGGGCGCAAGCAAAAACAATTTTGTC
>CAYTLX010000162.1:0-5575 GCA_964438645.1 uncultured Saprospiraceae bacterium
AATTAAAAAAAAAAAATACCGCTGACAAACAACCACCCCCCTTTTGGCCAAGCCCCCACCCCTTTTAACCAATTTTTTTGGATTTTTGGGGGGGGGGGGGGGGGGGGGTTGGGGGATTGGGGGATTGGGGAGACAATTCGTGAATTGTCTCTGTGGGGTTTGTTTCTGTTGTGGGAGACAATTCGTGAATTGTCTCTACGGGGTTTGTTTCTGCCGTGGGAGACAATTCGTGAATTGTCTCTACGGGGGTGTTTTGCAAGGCCTCCTTGTCGGCTTCGACAGCCGCTTTGATATCTTCGTCAGAGAGAAATTCGGGGGTGATTGATTCCAAATCAGGGTTTAACTCCTTATCGATATCTGAATCAATCGGCTTTTTATTTTTATTTTCTTCCATTTATAGCTAGTCATTGGTTGGCTTTCGCAAAATGTATAACGAAAGACAAATGTACGATGTTTTAGGCACTTTCCAAAAGTTAAGAATTTTTGGAAAGTGATGGTGGCTAGTAAGCTTTCGCAAATAGTACCCGCTGTTTACTGGGTTGCCCTGTCAACACGCAGACGCCTTCTTCCAATTCATTATCCAAAGGAATACAACGGATGGTGGCTTTGGTTAGTTCTTTGATTTTCACTTCTGTATCGGTTGTACCATCCCAATGTGCGGAAATAAACCCACCTTTTTCTTCCAATACTTTTTTGAAGTCATCAAAATTATCGACTTTAGTGATGCGTTCATCACGAAAGGCTTTGGCTCGATCTAGTAAATTCTGCTGAATCTCTACTAAAAGATTTTCGATGTAGGCATCAAGCCCATCCAAAGGCACAAAGGTCTTTTCTTTAGTGTCTCGGCGGGCTACTTCCACTTGATTTTGTGCTAAATCTCGCTTTCCGATGCCTATTCTGACTGGGATACCGTGCATTTCGTACTCCGCAAATTTAAAACCTGGTCGTTTTTTCTTATCTTGGTCATATTTGACCTTAATGCCTTTTTTGCGCAAGCTATCCATTACGGCATGAGCGGCGACATCTATTTCTTCATTCGGCTTTGGAATTGGGATAATGACCACTTGATAAGGCGCTAATTTTGGCGGAAGCACAAGACCTTGATCATCAGAATGGGTCATAATCAAGCCCCCCATCAAGCGTGTAGAAACGCCCCAAGAAGTGGCCCAAACAAATTCTAATTTATTATTTTCCGTAAGGTATTGCACTTCAAAAGCTTTCGCAAAATTCTGCCCCAAAAAATGAGATGTGCCTGCTTGTAGCGCTTTTCCATCCTGCATCAAAGCTTCAATGGTATAAGTATCTTCTGCACCCGCAAAACGCTCATTAGCTGTTTTTACCCCTTTAATGACGGGCATCGCCATGTACTCTTCCGCAAATTGTGCATATACATCTAACATCTTTCTTGCTTCTTCTACGGCTTCTTTGCGTGTCGCATGTGCGGTGTGCCCTTCTTGCCACAAAAACTCCGCCGTACGAATAAAAGGACGTGTCCGCAACTCCCACCTGACGACATTGGCCCATTGATTAATCAACAACGGCAAATCACGGTATGACTTAATCCAATCCCGATATGTATTCCAAATGATGGTCTCGGAAGTTGGTCGTACAATCAACTCTTCTTCTAACTTGGCAGAAGGGTCAACAACAACACCACTACCATTAGGGTCATTCATGAGTCGATGATGGGTGACAACAGCACATTCTTTGGCAAAACCTTCTACGTGCTCTGCTTCTTTACTCAAAAAACTCTTGGGAATAAATAATGGAAAGTAAGCATTGACATGACCCGTTTCTTTAAACATTTTATCCAACTGGTCTCTCATATTTTCCCACACCGCAAAGCCATGTGGCTTGATAACCATACATCCCCGAACCGCTGAATTTTCTGCTAAATTGGCTTTTTTAACAATATCTAAATACCACTGTGAGTAGTTTTCATCTCTGTTTGTGATCTCTTTTCCCATGAATTTTCCTTTATTTAATGGCTAAAAGGCCATTTTTTAACATTTTTAACACAAATGTACTGTCTTTTAATAGGTTATTAACAGTATTTGTCGTGCAAAAGTAATAATTTCGTACTGTAATAATGGAACAATGTTCTATCAAACCAAAAAATAGATTAGGATTTCGTTATTACTAATCATTTAAGTTGCCTAAAAAATTTCAATTATGAAAAATATGAACTTCAAACTAATCATGATTGCGCTGATGGGAATTATATTCTCTGCATCGCTTTCCGCCCAAGATAATATGTATTATCAGCCAGGCGACGACGATAACACTACTTATTACAATTCTACGGACTCTAACGATGACGAGAATGATGAGTACTACGAAGAAGACTATGTTGATAACGACGACTACGACTTCTATTATTCTTCCAGAATAAGAAGATTTCACCGACACAATCGCGGTTTTGGGTATTATGACAATTACTATGTCGATAACTCCTTTTACGACCCGTTTTACAACTACGGCACCACTATCTATGTCTTGGATAACGGTTACCGCCCTTACCGTCCATGGAGCCATAGAAGATATTATAACTCTTGGGCTTGGAACAGACCCGTTTTGACCGTCAATGTGTATAACAACTATGGCTGGAACTCTTGGGGCAACTACCCTTACTATTCTTACAATGATCCATTCTCCTGTGGCAATAGCTACTATGGAAGCAACTACTATGGTGGTGGATATTACGGCAATAGCTACTATGGTAACGGCTATGGTTATAACAATTACAGTAATAACTATTACTCTAATAACTACTACAGCAATAATAACTACTCAGACAACAAAGGAGTACATTATGGCCCACGCCATTCATCTTCGGTAAGAAAGGCAGCAAAAGCAACGGGTAGTAGAAGTAATTTTAATGGTGGTTCGACTGGCAGCAGAGCGCCTTTTAAGAAAGCAGATACAGCGAATGGAAGAGTAAGAGCAACAACTCCTAGCCAAGTACCTACTAGAACTCCTTCCACTCGTGCAACTAAGCAACAAGTCACTAAAAGAAGAGCAGAGAGTACTCCTACTCCGACTAGGAAGCCTACTAGAAAAGCAACGACAAGGTCAAGAGATTTACAGCCTGCAACAAGAAGTCACAAACCTACTACACGCCCAAATCATCGCACACGGACCCGCAGCAACTATGAGTCTCGCCCACAAAGAAAGAAAGCAACAAAACCAACAAGGCGTCATAGATCTACACCGAGAAAAGCAACTCGTACTCGTTCCGAAAGGCCTACTCGCAGCACACGTCCTGTGAGACAAAATCGTCCCACTAGAAAAACAACGAGAAATACAAGCACTCGTAGCTCCAGATCGACTAGAAGTAACACTAGAAGCTCGAGCCCTTCTAGAAGTACAAGAAGTTCTAGCACACAAAGCTCGAGCCCTACACGAAGTTCATCTTCATCTAGTAAACATTCAAGCCGTAGCTCATCTAGAAGTCGGGGGCGACACTAAAAAGAAAAACCAGTGATAGAAAGACTCAAGCGCTGGTTTTTTCTACCTTTGCACAAGCAATGAACGTCCTAAAGAATTTTTTAGCAGGGCCGAACGGCCGTTCAGCCCTGCTATTTTTTGTCCAAAATCAAACCAAAATCATGCGCCAAAATTCCATAAAATTATTTGCAGCCTTTGCTTTCCTTTTTGTTAGCCAATGGGCCTTTAGCCAAACCTACACAGAAATCCTTCAATACTCTTTGACGGAAGTAGATGGGTCGGCTCGTACGGTCGGAGCTGGGGGAGCGATTAGTGCTTTAGGTGCAGACTTTGGAGCCATTACTCAAAATCCTGCTGGACTTGGACGTTTTAGACGCTCTGAATTTAACATCACCATCGGCCTTGACAAAACCAATGCTGATGCTACTTTTGGCAACAATACCATCAATACGGCTAAGTCATACATGCAATTGCCCAATCTTGGAATGGTTTTAACAAGCAGTCCAAAGAATATTCGTTGGAAGACAATGAATTTTTCTCTAGGCTACAATCGCCAAATCTCCTACAACCGTAATTTCTTTTTTGAAGGGGAAGGTCAAGGTTCGTTAGTGGACAAGTTTGTGGATGACGCCCAAGGTTATGATAGCGGCTCATTAGATTTATATGGGGCGGGTTTAGCCCAAAATGTAAGCGCCATTTATGATGACAATAATGACCTAAACTATGAATCGGATTTTGCAGGAGTAACAGATACATTTTATCATAGCCAAAAGGTTTCTGAAAAGGGCAATATGGGAGAGTTGACGATTGCCCTTGCGGGAAAATATGAAGACAAACTAGCCGTAGGCTTATCAGCAGGTGTCGCTTTAATTGATTTCCGAAAGGAAAAAATCTACGCAGAAGAAGACAAAAACGAGACCATCGAGTATTTTGACAAGCTTAGATACGAAGAAAGTCTAACGACTTCGGGTACGGGGCTAAATGTAAAACTAGGATTGATTTACAAAATCAATCCTACTGTTAGAGCAGGGTTGGCGGTGCATAGCCCTACTTGGGTGAGCTTGAGCGATAGCTATTCTTATACCATGGCGTATCAATATACCGATGCCAACGGCACTTCCGCAAAAGAAGACACCCCCGATGATGGTGTTTTTGATTACAAAGTCAAAACTCCTTGGCGTGCGATAGGTAGTGTTGGAGCCATTATTGGTCGAAAAGGATTTATCAGTGCAGATGTAGAAATGGTCGATTATACCAAAGGGGCTTTCAATCTAACGAGTGACCTAAAGACCGAAGAGACCAGACAACTTGAAAAAGAACTCAATAAATCCATCGATACCAGCTTCCAACAAACTTTTAATTTTAGGGTGGGTGGAGAGTATGCGCACAATTCCCTAAGATTTCGGGCAGGGCTAGGTTTGTATGGCTCCCCAATTAATGGTGATGATGCACTCAAAAAAGTATATAGCGTAGGAGCGGGATACCGCCAAACTGGATTCTTTGTGGACTTAGCCTATCGTTTGAGCCAAGGTAAAGAAGGATATAGCCCTTTCGCTGGCAACTACCTAAAACCTAATGGTGCGGTCTTGAATACGAAGAAAAGCACTATTTCTTTGACTTTGGGGATTCAATTTTAGGAATGCTTGGAGTGGCGCTAATCGGTGTTCAAGCGGCGTGAGCACAGGAACACGGATTTTACAGATGGGACGGATTTAACACGGATTTTAATCCTTGACCAAAACAGAATTCAACAGAAAATTTACTGGAGTAAATTTCAACAGATATTAACGAATTGGCCGTACCATCTACAATTCTTATTAAATAATCGGTGTATATCCGCAGCATCCGTCTAATCGGTGTTCCAAAACACTTCTTCCTAGCAGGTGTGAGCACAAGAACTCGGATTTTACAGATGGGACGGATTTAGCACGGATTTTAATCCTTGACCAAATGGAATTCCGTAAATATGTAAAATTTTGTCCAAAATTATCGGTAATAATCTATAATTTCTTGCTAAATAATCGGTGTATATCCGCAGCATCCGTCGAATCGGTGTTCAAAAACGCTTCTTGATAGCAGGCGTGAGCACAAAAACACGTTTCCCTTCACAAATTCGTCTGCGAACTGC
>CAYTLX010000163.1:0-5572 GCA_964438645.1 uncultured Saprospiraceae bacterium
ATGCCACCCAACAAGTGTCCAATGCACCTTTTAGCGGAAGCTACAAACCCGCTGAATCTTGGAGCAAATTACAAGGAGAGCCCACCAACGGAGATTGGAAGCTTTTAGTGAGCAACAATAATGCAGCCACTACCCTAAAAAGCTGGAAAATAGCCTTCAAAAATGATGTAAGTGTTGGTTATCACTGGACGGGCAATGGACTTTCTTGTACGGATTGCCCTACACCAACGGTCAATCCATCTACTTCGAGCGCCTATGTCGTTGAAGTCTATGACAATCTAAATTGTGCGTATAAAGACACCGTTAATGTCACCATTATCGAAGCGCTTTCGCCACCAGTAATTATGGATCCAGAATATATCAATGGGCAAGTTGTTTTTACATGGTTGCCTGTCCAAAATGCGAGCAGCTACCTAGTAAAAATAAATAATAGTAATTGGATCACCCCTAATGGTGCGCTTTCGCAAACGTTAGACGGCTACGTAATGGGCGACGAAATCAACTTCAACGTCAAAGCACTATCTGCTAGCGGATGTGATGGAAGTGATGCTAATTTACAACTAAAAATAACGGATTGCTTATTAACTACTAGCCACACCATCGTAAATGCACCTGCCTGTGTAGGCGTAAATGATGGAGAAATAAAACTTTCTGCGTCTAATGCAACGCCGCCAATTCAATACGCATTGGACGGTAGCGCTGCTCAATCTTCCAGTAGCTTTACGGGACTTGCTGCGGGCAATCATTTTGCAATCATCAGTGATGCGGCTGGATGTGGAGACACTTTAATCTTCAATTTAGACCCAGCCAAAAACCTGACACTTAATATCAGCACCACGGACATCACCTGTAATGGGGATAATAATGGTACTGCTTCCGCAAATATTACAGGCGGAGCGACAGCACCCATTATCTATAATTGGATAACATCACCGACACAGAATACTCAGTCTATCAGCAACTTAGCTAAGGGAAATTATGATTTATTCGTAACAGATGCCGATGGCTGTCAGTTGAATGGTACTGCTACCATCACGGAACCAGATGCACTAACGGTAAATTTTGAAAACACTAATAATATCAGTTGTTTTGGACTAGCTGACGGGAGCACTACTGCAAAGCCTACTGGGGGATCAGCGCCTTACACCTATGCTTGGAGCGATGGTTCTACTTCTGCTACCATCAGCAACAAACTTGCTGGCACTTATCAAATAACTGTCTCAGATGCCAATGGTTGCTCCGCTCAAAACTCAATAACTATCACCCAGCCAACTACGGCTTTAGCTGTTACGGCTACACAAACGATTAAAGCTTGTGCCTTTACCAATAGCAGTAAAGCGAATGCTGCCGCCAATGGTGGCACTGCTCCCTACTCTTACACTTGGAGTAATGGTCAAAATAATGCCATCGCCAATAATCTAACCCCAGGTAATTATTCCGTAACGACCACCGATAAAAATGGCTGCCAAGCTTCTTCTAACCTTACTATTTCTGAACATGCACCTGTCGAAGTAACACTTGACTTCACAGAGCCCAACTGTAATGGCGGAAGTGATGGAACGGTCACCGTTACGAGTATTCAAGGCGGTAATAGTACCAATCTTGCAGACTATACCTATTCTTGGTTAAACCAATCAAGCACTGGTACTTCTCTAAATAATATTATCGGCGACAAATCCTATTATGTAACCGTAACAGGAACAACAGGCTGTAAGGGTACAAAAAGCACATTCGTCACCGAGCCAGACCCTATTGATGTGAGCCTTTCGGCAACACCCGTCACTTGTGCTGGAGATAAAAATGGAACAGTGACCGTCGCCCAAATCACTGGAAATGTTGGCCCCTATTCCATTCAGTGGGATACAAATGCGGGCTCTTCTACCCTATCTACCGTCACTAACCTAAGTGGAGACCTATACAACGTCACGGTAACCAATCCTAATGGATGCACGGGCTCCAGTCATGTACAAGTCAAAGAAGCCCCTAATTTCATCGTAAAAAAAGTAGTCACCAGAGACCCAAATTGCGCAGGAGATAGCAATGGAGCAGTTACGCTTGCACTAGAAGGTGGAGCACAGCCTTACCACTATTCTTGGTCTAATGGAAGCACCGAAAACAATATCGACAATGTAGTAGGTGGAGCGTATAGTTATACGGTAACAGATGCTAATGGCTGTGCGCTCAATGATGCAGCCACTTTAATTGACCCACCGCCAGTCATTGCCACATCCACCGCTCAAGCACCGGTCTGTTTTGGCGAAAGCAACGGAAATATCACCATCAACGCAACAGGAGGTACCCAATCCTTCGAATACAGCCTTAACAACAACTCATTTTCGCCCAATAATGTACTAGAAGATATGAGTGCAGGGGTATATCCAATTTATGTCAGGGATGACAAAGGTTGTTTGTATGTAGATACGGCGACCTTGATTCAGCCCCCTTTATTTAGCTTGGATGCAGGGCCTAACTTACAGTTGAGCTATGCTGAAGTTACGGAAATATCCATCGAAGCCAACAATGCCACAGGAAATATTAATCTAATGGTGATTGATCCATTGGCTGGAGTGACAGAATGTTATGGATGCTATGACATCACCATCAATCCAAAATATCACGGTATTTATCAAATCGTAGCCACAGACGAAAAAGGATGTATCGCTAGGGATGAAATTGATATAGCCATCACTCGTGACCAACAATTTTTGGTCCCCACAGCCTTTACGCCTAATAATGACGGAGCCAATGATTTTTTGACTTGTCATACCAAGAATGAAGCGAAGGTAAACTATTTTAGAGTTTATGACCGTTGGGGTGGCTTGATATACGAGAAGCAGACAGGCGTATCCAATCAGGAAAATACAGGATGGGATGGGTATGCCAAAGGAAAAAAGATGCCTTCGGGCACTTATATTTGGACAGCCAACGTTTCCTTTGACAATGGCGAAACAATAGATTTTAAAGGTCAAACCACCTTAATTAGATAAAACAATCCAGAAATCTAGTAGAATTAGGCTAGTTTTTGACTAAAACGATAAAAAAGGATTCATTATCGTCAAAAATTAAATAACTTTGGTGAGTCAGCAAAACTGATTCCCATAAAGTCGGCACTTATGAAATACATTTTCTTTACCTTATTCTTTTTTGCGCTTACGCTAAATAGCCTTTTGGCGCAAGATCCCCACTTCTCGCAGTTTGCGGCTGCTCCATTAGAAGTCAACCCTGCCATGTCAGGTGTTTTTAACGGTAAATTCAAAGCAAATTTAAACTATCGCTCTCAATGGGGCAGTATTATTGGTTCGGATGCTTTTACTACGGCAGCAGCATCTTATGACATCCAATTTGGTAGTGTGGGAGATGGAGATTACTTCTCCTTCAATGTCAATATGCTTAGAGATGAAGCAGGTGCCGCCAAAATTAGCTTGACGAAAGGTAATCTAGGCGTAGCCTATCACAAAAAAATGTGGGATGGTCAATTTGGTCGAACACCACAATATCTAATCGTAGGTGCACAAGCAGGTTTTGGACAATACGCCTTAAACTCTGGCAACCTTTGGTTTTCTAGCCAATACGATGCAAGTACCGTAAGTGTAGATTTGAATGCGCCGACCAATGAGCCTTGGGTCACTAATGCCGCACCACATTTCAACTTTAATGTCGGTGCCTTATGGTATTCTATTTTGGGCGATGATTTTAGCATCTATGCAGGTGGCGCTATGCAACACCTAAACCAGCCCAACGTCTCCTTTTATGATGACAATACGAAGCTAGACAAAAAACTAACAGGACTATTGGGTGGACAAATTCCACTCTCTAGAGAAATCAGCCTTTTGCCGGGCATCGTAGTGATGAGCCAAGGCCCTGCTTTCCAGTCCGTTTTTGGTGGACATCTTAGATACAGTAATAGAGACTGGTGGGAAATCGCCCTACGTGCAGGTATTTTCGCAAGAATCGCAAACAAACTAGACCAAGGCATTCACAATGATGCCATCATTTTTTCTACCAACTTTGATGTAGAAAGGTGGTCTTTTGGCGTAAGCTATGACATGAATGTCTCATCTCTCGAAAGATCAACCAATAAACGGGGAGCCTTTGAGATTTCGATGAGCTACACGCAACCTTATGCCACCAAAAGACATGCGATTCAATGCCCTAAGTTTTAAAGCTGCGGCTTAGACAAAGACATTTTTTGATAGATATAGCAAAAAGCCGAACAAATTGTTCGGCTTTTTGTGATTTGGGGCTCACCACAAACTACTTAAAAGTGGAGTATTATAATCAAAATACAACGTCTCCGAGTATGATTTTAGCATCTCTTGCGAGAAACGGCATCTCCTTTCAAGATTGTGCTCAAAATAAACAAATCTAAAAAAGATTAGTTATGTTAAAGACTTAGGGGTTAAGCACTTCTTCTCGTATTTAAGATGGGCAGATGAAAGCCCAACCCAATTTTTGAACTATTAAAATCTACACCATGCAAAAAACAATCTTCATACTGCTTTTAGCAGTCTCCACCACATTCGTTTTCTCCTGTCAATCAGAGACTAAAACGAATACTACTGAAGCCACATCGAACACAACTGCAAAAGAAAAGACCCCAGAAGCAACAGAAGTAGCAATAGATGAAGCTAACTATATGGTCGATATTGCCAATAGTACACTCTCTTGGATAGGTAGCAAAGCCGTGGGCGACCAACACAATGGTAGCTTAAAGCTAAAAAGTGGTGAGTTTGTAGTTACAGAAGGCCATATTATGGCTGGTCAAGCAACTATTGACATGAACTCAATCAACAGTAAAGACTTGGAAGGTAAATGGAAGCAAAAGCTAGAAGGGCATCTAAAAAGTCCTGACTTTTTTGATGTTGCCCAATTTCCAACAGCTACCATCAATATCAAAAGTGATGGTGCTAATGGTTTTAATGGCGAATTAACCATGCGGGGAGTGACTAAACCCGTTAAGGTACCTGCTACTGTAACCCAAGAAGGCGATCATTTAATTGTCACAATTCAGCCGTTCAAAATAGACAGAACAGAATGGGGCGTAAAGTATAATTCTGGTAAATTCTTCCAAAATCTAAAGGATAAGTTGATTAATGACGACATCCAGATTAGTGGTAAAATGGTGCTTACGCCAAAAGGATAATCCCCAATAGAATGCATAAAAAAAGGGCAAAATCTAGCGATTTTGCTTTTTTTTTTTACTATTCAACTTTTGCACTTTAAAATTGAGCCGCCCTTTGGGCTTTCATAAGCCCTTGACACTTAGCCACTTACCATGAATCAGCACCACGAAAGAGTAAGTTTATATGCTATCGTTATACCCTATATTCCGCTAAATCGCTGGGCGCCACCACAAAAAGTAAGGTTTCTCAAACCCTTGTTCTTGTACCGCAACTAGAGTTATCTACTCATCCAACAAATCCACATAATCATCCCCATCGTAGTTTTTTTTGTTCCGCCACCACATATAAGA
This sequence comes from uncultured Saprospiraceae bacterium, assembly GCA_964438645.1. Classification (GTDB taxonomy): domain Bacteria; phylum Bacteroidota; class Bacteroidia; order Chitinophagales; family Saprospiraceae; genus HyVt-613. The sequence goes on from CAYTLX010000163.1 coordinate 5,474, forward strand.
GATAAAACCAACAATCAAATAAGGCGCAAAAAACATATACAAAATACCATGATTCAGTCCGTTACCTGATTCGCCGCCATTTTGCATATTGGATTCGGC
>CAYTLX010000164.1:0-5561 GCA_964438645.1 uncultured Saprospiraceae bacterium
GAACTTTTGGAAAGTGTTTGGAACTTTTGGAAAGTGTTTGGAACTTTTGGAAAGTTATAAGTTAGAAAAAAATTATATCTTGCAGCACCAAAAAAATCAAGATGAGAGCAAAAAAAACCAAAAATGGCATTTCCCTTAAGCTTTATACGGGTACGACCAGCGTATTAATGTCTTTTAATGTCACCGATGAGCGTCGAAAAGGACTGTTAGGTTTTGCCGTAAGGCGCAAAGACAAACACCACCGCAACAAACACCCCAACGAATGGAGATGGATAAAAGCTATGCTCCGCTTCAAACCTACCAAAAAACGTAAAAATGCGAGCAAATTCTATCGACCGATAGCTACCAACAAGGCACCTATCCAAAAATTTAGATGGTCAGATTACTCTGTTTATGCCAACTTACCCTACTCTTACCAATTAATCGCTGTCTATGGCCAGCCTGGTGCCTTAGAATATGTCGAAGGGCCTGTCATCAAAATAAAAACCGAAAGCTTACGCTCAGGCAAACATCAAGTCGTTTTTAACCGAGCAGTCGCTGCCAGTCAAGCTTATGCCAGAAAACCTTTCGGAAATACCAACCCCGATGATGAGTCAGATCCTTTGCATCAGGCAGCCAGAGATTGGTTGACTCGTGGCTTGCGCCAAAAAATTGAAAGCTTTATCAAAAAAGCGAAAGATGATACTTATGCCTTAGATGTCGCCATTTATGAGATGGAATATGACGGCATCGTGGATTTATTGAAAAAAGCCTACAAAAGGGGCGTCAAACTCAATATCATCTACCACGCTAGAAAAAAAGACCCCCAAACCGCCGATAATGAGAAGCATCTACAAAAAATCGCTAAAAAGTCCAAAAAACCACGGGTAACCAGTGCCATCTTCCATCAAAAATTCATGATTCTTTCTAAAAAGAACAGAAAAGGAGAATATATCCCAAAGTATGTTTTGACTGGGACGGCCAACTTTACTCCGAATGGGCTTTGGCGTCAGGCTAATGTCGTACATGTCATCCGCGACAAGGTTTTGGCGAAAGAATACAGCATTTTGTTTGCACAATTACTGCAAAGTAAAGGGCGTGGGGACACCAAAAAGCACATCAATAAAAACCACGTATTGCAGACGAAAAAGGATTTATTTCCGTCTTTTAGCCCTAGATCCAAATTTGTGGATATTGATTTACTAGAATCTAGCATCAGAAATACAAAATCTGAGTTATTCCTTTGTTCGGCCTTCCGAATGCATCCACGCATCACCCAAGCCATCAAAGAAAAGACGGATATCATCCGATATGGTCTCCAAAATAGCCGAACCAGCATCACGGGGATTCACCGGAACAAATCATTTACGGTACCTGCGATTTTAAAAGATGGTCTCGAAGGCTTTTTGAAGGAAAGCACCAAGGGGCAAAGGGGCAATATTTTGATACATTTGAAGACGCTGATTCTTGACTTTACGACCGAAAACCCTACGGTTATTGTAGGCAGCCATAATTTTAGCAAACCTGCTTCTAGCACCAATGATGAAAACTTTGTAGTCATCAAAGGGAATACATCGGTAGCAGATATTTACTTTGGGGAGATGATGCGCCTTTATGACCATTATCGTTTTCGATATAATATTCGCAGAAAGAAGAAAAGTAAAAAAACAAAAAAACTCTACCTAAAAGCAGATGATTCTTGGACTAATCCGTACTTCAAAAAGGGCTTAAAAAGCGAAGAACGGGTGAAATTGAATCGTTAACCCCCCCGAGTAGCATCCACCGAAGCGATAGCCGCCAAATTAACGACATTATTCACTTCTGTATCTTTCGGTAGTACATGTATTGGCTTGGCTAATCCCGTAATTATGGGCCCAATTGAGCGAGCATTGCCAAAATGAGTCACCAAGCGAAGGCTGATATTTCCTGCATCCAAATTGGGAAAAATCAATAAATTGGGTCGTCGATGTATATCCGCAAAAGGATAACGCTCATCCATTACATCTTGATTTAGGGCAATGTCTGGTTGTACAGGGCCATCGACCATCATCTCTGGACGTAATCGTTTTACGATGCTAACCGCTTTGGTAATTTTCTTTGCTTCAGGAGAAGAGACCGTTCCAAAATTAGAAAAGGACAACATAGCAGCACGTGGCTCCATGTGTAATTTTTTCATAGTATCGGCAGCGGTCATGGTAATTTCCGCCAATTGCTCGGCTGTAGGATTAATATTCACTGCGGCATCGGCAAAGAAGTAGCTTTTACGGTCATGTTGCACAAGATACATCCCAGCAATCAATTTTCCTTTTTCCTTTGGCCCGACAATTTTAATGGCAGGTCGAAGGACTTCTGGATATTCTACGGTAATCCCTGCCACCATTCCGTCCGCATCGCCTACTTGCACCATGACCGACCCAAAATAGAAGAAATTCTTCAAGCTTTCATTGGCGCCTTCCATGGTTTTTCCTTTACGTTGACGTAACTGATAATAGGTGGAGACATACTTATCCCAATTCGGAGAGTTTAAAGGCTCAATGATTTCTATGCCTTCCGGCGAATGATTCAATTCTTCAAATTTTCGCAACAATGCCGCCTTATCCTTCGTCAATAAAACGGGCTGGGCATACCCTGCCATCACAATTTCGTGTGCCGCCCAAATTATTTTAGGGCAATCTCCTTCCGGAAAAACAATGCGTTTAGGGTTTCTTTTGGCGGAATTATAGATATTTCGCAAGATGGCTCTCGACCAATCTACGCTTTCCATCAATTTCTCCTTATAGTGCGCTATATCTACGGGTTGTTGTGCCACGCCTGTATCCATAGCCGCTTGAGCAACCGCTGCGGAAGCGACCACTAAAACTCGATGGTCAAAAGGTTTGGGTAAGATATAAGTGCGTCCAAACACCAACTCTTCTTCCCCATAAATATGCTTGACCGCATCAGGGACTTCTTCTTTCGCTAGTGCCGCCAAAGATTTGGCAACAGCCATTTTCATCTCTTCGTTGATGGTGGTGGCCCGAACATCCAAAGCGCCCCGAAAAATAAAGGGAAAACCCAGTACATTATTCACTTGATTAGGATAATCACTCCGTCCCGTCGCTACGATAGCGTCTGGTCTGGCCTTTATGGCATCTGGATAAGAAATTTCAGGGTCAGGATTAGCCATGGCAAAGATAATCGGATTTGGTGCCATTTCTTTAATGATGGATGGCGTTAAAATCCCCCCTTTGGACACGCCGAAAAACACATCGGCTCCTTCCATCGCATCCGCCAAGGAGCGTTTAGGCGTATCTCTATAAAACTTTCTTTTGTATTTATTCCGTTCTTCGTCCTTATCTCCACGTCCATTCCACAATACGCCTTTACTATCCGTCATCAATAGGTTATCAATATTGACGCCCAGACTTACATAGAAATTTGCGCAAGCGATACCCGCCGCCCCCGCACCACTAACCACGACTTTTGCATCTGCTAGCTTGCGGTCTGTCAGTTCAATCGCATTCAATAAGGCTGCACCCGAAATAATGGCCGTACCATGCTGATCATCATGAAAAACAGGGATATTTAGCTCTTTTTTTAGATTTTCTTCGATAATGAAGCATTCGGGGGCTTTGATGTCTTCCAAGTTTATCCCCCCAAAAGTCGGCGCAATACTCTTAGCCGTACGAATCACTTCTTGTGGGTCTTCCGAATCCACTTCGATATCAAACACATCAATATCCGCAAATCGCTTAAACAAAATCCCTTTTCCTTCCATCACGGGTTTTCCCGCAAGGGCGCCGATATTACCGAGTCCTAAGACGGCCGTTCCGTTGGAAATAACCGCAACCAAATTACCTTTGGCTGTGTATTTATAGGCATTTTCGGGATTATCTGCTATCTCTAGGCAAGGCGCTGCGACCCCTGGCGTATAAGCTAAAGAAAGGTCATCTTGAGTCACAAAGGACTTAGTGGGTACGACTTCTATCTTACCAGGCTTTGGATGTTGATGATAATTTAAAGCGGCCTTTTTCAGCCCCTTTTTGGTGTTTAAGGTTGGTTTCATCAGTTCTTTTTTGCTCATCAATTGGTCTTTTGTGTATCCTGTCGTTCGATTGAACGCAAATGTAGGTAGAATGAGCCAACCAAACCATGACTTTGGTTAGGAATCTTGATAATTAATGTCTTGGGGGTTACTGTTTTGTGTAAGGAGGCGTTGCAGCGCTACTGGATGTTATGTTTTGATATACTTTATTCCAATTTCAGTACAGCGATTTAACGGCAAAATGGTATAACGATAACGTATCTATCTCAATAACGACCGGGCTTTTTAAGAGCCGAAAGCTGAGTACTTTATCCTTTTAACTGCTGTTCGTCCAATTGAGAAGGGCATTTATTGTATACAAAGCTAAGTGGGATGTAGCTTCTGTATAGAGCTTTATTGTGGCTGGTTCAGCCCCCTATAATTCAGACAATAAATTACGAAGGTTAGAAAAAAATATTAAAATGGCCTATCTTTGTGCCAGCGAGAGTCGACCGACGGTGATTGTTAAACCGAAGTCGATTTGTATTGTGTAGGCCTACCAATACTTTTTGTCATTTTTAAGACCCATTTAGGGTCTAAAAAATAAAGCGAGAGTCTCCCTCTGGTTCATATTACCCGGTAGCCGTTAGGCTGCCTAATGGATATTTGTATTTATCTATTTCAGGAAGTGTTAGAACGTCTTGCAAAGCTACTTTTAGCTTAAATTTTGTTCTTCGCTTGCCCAAAGGTATGACTTTTATTTTATCTAATTCATGTAATGACCAAAATTTTGCTGGTGGGACACCTAATGTACTACCGTGGTTTCGATCGTTATTGTATCGAGTATAAAACTGCGCCAATCTATGTTCCAATTCTTTTAGACTTTCAAAATTATCATTGCGCATAGACTTTCCGATAATGCTGTGAAAACTTTCAACATGGCCATTCTCTTCAGGTGTATAGGGATGCGTAAAAACTTGGTTAAGCTTATTCTCCTTGAAAAATTCCATTATCTTCTTAGCGGTAAATTGCTTGCCATTATCATTTCGTATTTCAATATCTATGCCCTGTGTTAATAAATTGGCAGGTTGTAAATATTGGGAGATAACATATTCCCAAACGTCTCTGACTTGTTCACTCCTCATCCTGTAACCGACTGTCCAATGCAAAACATACCGTGTAAACGTGTCTATAACAGTAAGGACAAAAGCATATTTTTTTGCTGCACTAACGTATACATACTTAATATCCATCTCTAGTACTCGCAATGGCGCTCCAGGGTTCACGCGTCGGTATTTTACAAACGTTCGTCCCACTTTCTTTCGTGGAAGCTCTAGGAGCTGATACTCCTTCATCAAGCGATATACTTTTTTATGATTGATATAGAAACCTTGAAGATTTAGATTTACACTTATCATTCGATACCAATTTGTTTGATCTGGATCTAACTTGAGTGCCACTATTTTGTCAACAACATCTTCATTGCTTATCTCATAAAGTATTTGTGTTGATGGATCCCGCCAGGGCGTATTCTTTGAAGCCACTTTGCCTTTTTTTGTCCCAGTGGGGGTGTAATAGA
>CAYTLX010000165.1:0-5537 GCA_964438645.1 uncultured Saprospiraceae bacterium
GCGTCTTAAACTTAAACATATCTTCCGTCTTCTGTGTAAATCCACCGCGCCCAAGATTCGCATCTGCTTGAGCATCAGGACGATAGACACCTGGTGCCATATTCAAATCATTCATCCCATATGCATAAAAAGTCATTGAATTTAAGGCAGGGCCTGTATGACATTCGACACATCCTGCTTTTCCAAAAAACAAAATAGCCCCTTCTTTTTCGGTTTTTGACATCGCCTGAGCATCCTCTTTAAGCCATTTCTGAAAAGGCGCTTCATTAGATAACAAGGTGCGCTCATAAGCAGCGATAGCCAATCCAGCATACTTTCGAGTATATCTTTCAGAAACATCAATATCAGGAAAAGCGGCATCAAACATCGCTTTATACTCCGTCGTATCAATAAAAGTCGGGTCGATGCCCATTCTATGAATTTTGATACCGACTATGGCCTGGGTCTCTAGACCATGAAACCCCATGTTGTTGGCTTCCATAGGCTTACCTGGTGTCCAATGCGCTTCCGTGCCAATATTCACATCCACTCCACCTAAAGCACCATTCCAAAGGGTAATAGTTTGATAGGCATCATTCATCGAGCTCGGTGTTTTAATCGGCTGAACATCGACATCCGCTTCGGATATTACAGGACTTTTGTCACGTCCTTCGCCTGTTTCTCCAAAGCCCATACCGCCATCGCCTACACCTTGCGTTTTACATGCAGCAAATCCCCCTTGCGCAAAGTGGCAAGAAGCACAAGAATAGGTGCCCTTAGTAATCTCTTTTTTAGGATGGATAGATAAAGCCGTCTCGTGATAAAGCATTTTACCCAACTCGACTTTTTCGGCAGTCAAAGGATTTTTGGGATCTTGCGGGATTTTATCAAAATCATTTGCCGCAGGCATCGTAAAGAATGCTTTGCCATCGGCATTGGCCGCTTCTAATAAGGACGTTAATTCTTTGTCTAATTCTTCTGTGCTTGTAGAAGTAGGGTCATCCTTTTTACAGGCGGTGAATCCGAGCACACTAAGCCCTATCAAAAGTAAAAAAAACTTTTTCATGTTTTGTTGTTTGTGAATGCAGTCAACCTACTACACCCATTCATTTAAATAAAAATAACTATTCAGCACAGGTCATTTTGGCTAAAAAGCGCCTGTGTTGAATAATTACATATAATCCACATTTCTGCTTGCGCAAAAATAGTGCTAATTGTCGTACTGACGACTATTTTTTTCGATATAATTCTTGATACGTATCTGCAGCGGGCTTGTAGGCGATCAACGGCTCAAGGGCGTATCGATAATACTTCGAGTAGATTCCACGTCTGAGCATCTTCTCAAACCGCTTCAATTCTCTCTTTTGGTATCTCTTTAGCCGCCAAAACTCATATCGCGACAGCTTTAAATTATTGTTCTTATCAAACTTAAAAAAACCGTCGCATTTTAGCTCTCGAAAAGTAATTTCACCGCTATCATCCTTATCAAACTTATTGAATGACCATTTATAGGCATTCGTTTGTGCAGATAATAAAACACAAAAACATAGCGAAGTAATAAAGGGGGGGACAAACTTAAAAAGGTCGTTATTCCCCATAATATGATTCTTTGGTTAAGAATTATAGGGGGGAATTCAAGAAAAAAATTGCAAAAACCATGCCGTTTTAGCGGAAGTTTTTATATATTTATGAGTGACTCTAAAAGAGCCATAAACTAATCATTGAAATCATACGTTTGATATTTTGATGAAAATTTGGTTGATTATTCTTCTTTTTGGGTTTACTCATGCGCTTCAGGCTCAATATTCCTTACAAGTCCAATACGACTCTTGCGAGAAAATACGACCATCCTTTCAGTCTGACTTCACAGATTCCTTGTCTATTATTCATTATTTACAAACCACTCGTCTAAAGTTATTGGGGCAAGGTTTTGCGGAAGCATCCATCGACCAAGTCTCTTTCGAGAAAAAAAGGGTTTATGCCAAAATCCACCTAGGTCAAAAATATTCTTTAGCCATCCTAAATCTCCAAGAGATTCCAGTTACTCTTCGCCCAAAGAAAAATCGCCTTTCGGAAAAAGAAGTCGTCTTCTCTCCTTTTGCGCTTGGGCAATATATGCAAGACATACTTCATTTGGCCACGACCAAAGGATACCCTGTTGCGGACGTTTTCTTAGACAGTATTCGGATTTTTGACGGACAATTGCAAGCGCAACTAAAACTAACCAAAGGGCCCTTTATTCAGTATGCTACCCCAAAAACGCATGGACAGATAGACATTAGACCCGTTTTTATTCAAAATTATCTACATTTTCTGCCAAACCACCCCTTCAATCTAGCAGATGTTCGCTTAGCAAAAAAACGAATCAACGAGCTAGATTTTGTTCAGTTAACCCATCCCCCCAACATTCAACTGCGGGGCAATGAAGCCATCATCAACTTAAATCTAAAAGAAAAGAAAGCCAACCAATTCAACTTCCTAATCGGCGTACTCCCCAATAATGACGAAACCAAAAAGCTCCTACTTGTTGGCAATGTATTAGTGGACTTCAAAAACATGTTGGGATTTGGGGAGCAACTCTATTTCAAGTTTGATCAAAATCGCCCGCAAACTCAACAACTTGCGTTGAAAACAGTATGGCCTTATCCCTTAAATTGGCCAATTGGACTTGATGGGCACTTTAATCTCTACAAACGGGATACTGCTTACCTAGACATCAAAAGCCAATTGGCTGTTAGATACTTTCTTGGTGGAAGTGACTACCTTAAAGTATTTTGGCAATCCACAAAGTCCAATCTATTGAGTATCAATAAGAATCAACTCATCATCTCTAAGAAATTACCGACCAATTTAGACTTTCGTTCCAATATATTTGGGCTCGAATATGGCATCGAAAAACTAGACAACCGACTCAACCCTAGAAAAGGATGGGCACTCAAAACAAGGCTTGGGGCAGGTATTTTGACCCACCCAACCAATCCAAAGATTACAGAAATTGTCATCCCCAACCAACCCGACTTTTCCTTTCAGACCTTATATGATTCACTAGACCAAAAATCTTGGGAAATTCGATCCGCACTTCATGTAAGCACCTATATTCCTATTTTTAAAAGCAGCGTCATAGCCGTCTCTAATCATACCGCTTGGCTCTATTCTCCCACCACCATCAGCCAAAATCAACAATATAGAATCGGGGGCAACCACCTACTTCGCGGCTTTGATGAAGAGTCCATTTTTGCGGCACTCTACAACGTATCGGCCTTAGAATATCGCCTTTTAATTGGGGCTACATCTTACTTGTATGCCTTTGGGGATTATGGTTTGACGCAATCCCCTACACAAAATGTAATTAAGCAGTCTAATTTCATTGGATTGGGTGCGGGCATGAGTTTTCAGACCAAAGCGGGGCTATTTCGTATCAGTTATGCCCTTGGTAAACAAGACAATAACCCTTTGGACACTCGCTCTGCTAAGATTCATTTGGGGTATCAAAGTGTGTTTTGATTGGGGTACTAGAGTATTGGCGGCTCGTTTCATGGCGATCTATGCCAACAACCCCTTCCGAATTTTCTTCCAGAGTCCCATCAAAATAAAAGTACAAATACCTGCTCCTACCACTAGACCTAGTCCAAGCATTGTTTTGCCATACAGAAAATTACCGATAGCGAACAATACAAAGTAAACGAGTAAAGTACCCACGAGCGTTGCCATTATTCCTGTCGGCAAATGGCTATTGGACTCCGAAGCATTGACGATATCATGACTTGCTTTTTGGATGACGGGCTTCCACCCTGTGCTATCGGGCTGTATTTTTTGATAAAAGCGCTCTAGGACATCTTGTTTTTCGGGTGGAGTCAAGAAAGTAACTACCAGCCAGATGATGGTCGTTGCCAACACAACAATAGGAAATTTTGTCCAATCTTCGAGCATCCCTGCATGAAAGCCTGTCGCATCGGAATAGCCAAATAGCGTCCGTCCTACTTGCGTAAAATTAAAAAGAATGGAGATGATACCCGAAGCAAACATCGCCGAAATCTCACTCCACGCATTAATCCGCCACCAAAACCATCGGAGTAAAAATATCAGCCCTGTACCCGCTCCAAATAAGATAACAATATCAAAAATTTGCTTAACATTCTGCAAATTTAGTGCAAACACCGCACTCAAAAACATCATCAAAACCGTAGAAATTCGACCGATATTCACCAATTTTTTTTCACTGGCATCTTTTTCAACAAATCGTCGGTAAAAATCATTGACGATATAGGATGAGCCCCAATTCAAATGGGTAGAAATCGTACTCATATAAGCCGCCATCAAGGAAGCTAAGACTAGACCGATAAGACCTTGCGGTAAATAATTAAGCATTGCAGGGTACGCTAAATCATTCCCTATTTTATCCGCAGGAATATGGGGAAAGGCGGTCTGCAAACTCTGCAAATCAGGAAAAACCACTAACGAGGCTAAGGCCACCAAAATCCAAGGCCATGGACGTATCGCATAGTGCATGATGTTAAAAAAGAAAGTGGCACCAATAGCATGATCTTCATTTTTGGCAGCGAGCATTCGTTGGGCGATATATCCACCGCCACCAGGCTCTGCTCCAGGGTACCACGCACTCCACCATTGTACCGCCAAAGGCACAATTAACAACTTGATTAACAAGGCTTTATTAGAAAAATCAGGCAACATCGGAGCTTTATCTAGTACTAACCGATTGCTCATCAACTTGCTCAATCCACCTACTTCGGGAAGATTCACTATGTAATAGGCCGCCCCAAATGCCCCAATCATCGCAATAGAAAACAAAATAAAATCCGTATAAACGACTCCACGAAATCCACCTATCGCACTAAAAATAACAATCACTACACTCGTACTCAAAATCACTTGCATCGGAGATAAACCGAGCATGATGCCGCCAATTTTGATGGCCGCCAAAGCCACTACGGACATCACCAACACATTAAATATCAACCCTAAATAAACCGATCGAAAACCCCGTAAAAACTCAGCGGCTTTTCCACCATATCTCAATTCATAAAATTCCATATCGGTATTGACATTCGATTTGCGCCAAAGCTTGGCATAGACAAAAACTGTCAACATTCCTGTAATCAAGAATGCCCACCAAACCCAGTTGCCTGAAACTCCATCCCCACGGACAATATCAGTGACTAATAATGGGGTGTCGGCGGCAAAGGTCGTCGCCACCATGCTAAACCCTAGCAACCACCACGGCATACTTTTTCCCGAAAGGAAATATTCGGATGTATTTTTCCCTGATGTTTTAGAAGCCCAAAGCCCCACACCCAGTACAATTATAAAGAAACTGCCTATAATCCCCCAGTCTAATGTCGAAATATTCATTTGCTATGCTTAGAGTTTGTAAAGCCTAAATGTAGGAATAATTATTGGTTTGTAACTATTCTGCCCAAAACATTTTGGGAGGCTACAGGATGTTGGCTTTTAAGAAGCCATGAGAGCAAGAGTTCAAGAATAGTTTTTTGTAACTGTTTAGGTGCTCCTATTTTTAGGCAGAAAATAGGCATTTTTGT
>CAYTLX010000166.1:0-5487 GCA_964438645.1 uncultured Saprospiraceae bacterium
CTTTAAAGGCAATATCTTCTTGTTCGGACACATAGGTTCTAAAGCCATGGCTATGCTCTGTCAATAAGTCTAAAAGGTTGACATTCAAATCATTACCTACTCCAAAAGTGAATATTCTTCGGTTTTCTTTGAGTTGATTATTGACCATTTTGGTAATTTCATCGGGTCGTGTTTTGCCGATAGTGGGGCGCCCATCGGTGATAAAAACGGTCATTTCTGGACGGTCCGAATGGCTTGATTCTGACAAAGCGATATCAAGTGCATCGTAAATGTTGGTGCCCCCTGCTGCCTTTAAATGGTCAATCCAGTCGAGCGCCTTTTTTATATTTTCGAGACTCGCTTTTTGGCGAAGGGTAAACAGTGGAGTCGCTTCAGTGGCAAATCGAATAATATTGAAATTATCCTGCTTATTTAATTGGTTGATACAAAAAACTAAGGCTCTTTTGGCTTGTTCTAGTTTTTGACCACGCATACTTCCTGATACATCTAAAGCGAAAGTGATGTCTTTGCCCACAATTTCCTTTTGATTGGCAAATCCAGGGCTTAGGCTCAGTTGAAAATATTGTTCTTTTTCATTGTCGATATAGCTCAGAAAGTTTGCATCAATTTTTTTGTCTTTCCGACCGAAGTAAAATTGTAATTTTCCGATGCCTTTAACATCTTTGGATTCGGCGGATGCATGTACTTTGTTGGGGGATAAATACGCAACATCCACTTCATGAGTCGGGCAAATTACACTTCCGATAGGCGCCTTCGTTTTAATCTGTAAATCCAATATCAGTTGATGGATGGTCGTCTTGGGGATAGGGATTTCTAACGCCGCAAGCTGATTATCATGTGTCAATTCGGTCTCAAAATTCAATGTGATTCTGCGGTCGGCACCAGGAGCAATAGGAAAAATTCGGAGTTGAATCATCCCGCCATCTTGATATTCCATTAAAGCGGGGTCAATTTGGCGTCTTACGATGTCTTCGTAGATTTTACGGGCTTTGGTGGCGGTTAGAAGTTCGGCATTCACGGGTTCTCCATCAATTTCCATGGTAAAATTCTGCACAGTCATTCCTTGGGGAATGGGAAAAAGATACGTCCCTTCAATGCGTCTTCTCGTTGAGTTGTGAAAAACTTGATCAATTTTTACTTGAGCCACATTAAAATCCATTGTAGCTTCTATGCGTAATGATTTTGTTTCTAAAGGTTGGTTCCGAAAGGTAGGCGTTGGCCGTGGTCTAGGTCCGGGTTCTGGGAATATAATTCGTTGAGCAAACAGATTGTTGACGATGAGCAAAAGGAGGAGTGGAAGTAGATTTTTCATGTGTATTGTTTTTTGAGTTTACTCCGAAAATGGCAAAACAATATTGGTTTTACGCAAGTATTCTAAAAATATGGGCAAAACTCAAGAGAATTTGAGTTTTGCCCCAACCATCAGTGGGTGTCAGCCCTAAAATTCAAATTTTTTAGCCTTAGCTTGGCTTTTTATAGCTCGCATCATCGCTTTATCCAAGGTGTTTTCTTCCGCAGGCGTGTTTTTTCTAACATCAGCTTCAAACTTACGCGCCAGTTTTTCGGTCGTCTGTATTTGGCTTAAGATATCCGTTCTTTTTGCTTTCAGTTCCTTAATTTTTGATGCTAATTCCGATTTTGATAAGTTTTGCCAGTCCTTAGGCAAAACATCATCTTCCACGTCATCAATCATTTCTTCATCTGCTTCATAGGCATCCACTAGATCCCAAGAAGCGTTATTGTATTGTTTTTTTGTTTTAAAAGATGCTCGTTCTCTCATATTAGAGACACTCATGGAAGCCGCATTGGCATCTTGAACTGTTTGTCGATTTTTAGATAAGACGGCTCTTTGGTTAAAGCCGATATATGTCCCATTTAATTCCTTATTGAGCCGAATAATGGTCGTATCGTAGGGTGTTGGAATATGGACTGTCTTTATGTTAGGGTCAATGTTAAAATACTTACCTTCTGCTAGGAAAGCGCCATCTTGCCATTGACTTTTGATGCCATCCTGATAGCTTCCGCAAAAAATAGTATTGATGATGATGCCTTTTTGGATGGCATTTTTGCAGCTAGTTCGGTAGTCCACTTCACCTTGAGTAAAGGGCTCATTTCCAGCAATAAAGATGATTTTTAGTACGTCGTCATGGGTATCCCAATCCAATTGATTAGTGCCATCTTTGATGACCCAGCCGCAGTATTCGTTACCGCCATTGGTTTTTAGGGCAAATAAATCTTCAGAGATTTTGTCCAAATCAGTTGTCAGGTTGGCCACAAGTCGCACATATCCTTCACGGCTGTTGAGCGCATCGTTTCCATATTCATACAGGGCAATTTCAATGTCGGGGACTTGGCCATTTTGTTTTGCGGTGGCGAGTTCGTTGACCATTTTCCAAAGTTGAGACTTCGCTTGCGCAATGAGCCCATCCATACTATTGGATGTGTCTAACATTAAAGCCACTTGGATTTTAGCCTTGGATGGTGGAGTATTAGCGACTGGGAAGGTAAATGCCGTAAGGCTTAGAACCAATAATAGAGAGAGAAATTTTTGCATTTTAGTTTTCTTTAGTGGGGTGATAGGGTTGCGGGGATAAGATGAATTTATTGGGCTCCTTGGTGTTTTGCCCTGTTGATTTAACGGTTATTTAACGCTTTCTTAACAAAATTATGGGTCTAACGCCCTTCATTCGATAGAATCCCTTATTTTTGGGGCTGTTTCTACCAAAAAAATTAACCATGAGATATTTCCTTGGATGGATTGCTTTAATTCTACTAGTAAGCTGTAAACAAACAGTCCGACAGGATTTATCTAATGACTTGCTTGCGCAAAAAAGCTATCCTTATGACCAGTTTTTTTTGGAAAGATCCTATCCTGACAAGCATTTTTCTTTGGATGCTTACAAAAAAGCGCTAGGTGCTGTACAACTAAATGTATTGTCCGAAAGTCCCAATCAATTTGATGGAGAATGGACGACTCATGGCCCTGCTAACTTGGGCGCCCGAATTAATACCATCGCCGTAGTCCCTAATTCTTCTACTATTTATGTAGGCTTTGCCAACGGTGGTGTTTGGAAATCCGTCAATGCGGGTACGACCTGGCAGCCGATTTTTGATGACCAAACAGTACTGACCATCGGAGATATTGCCATTGATCCCAATGATACATCGACCATTTATGTAGGTACTGGCGACCCCAATATCACGGGGTATCCTGCCATCGGAAACGGTGTCTATAAGTCCACTAATGGTGGTCAAACTTGGACCTATTTGGGCCTTTCGGAAACGGCGACCACATCCAAAATCATCGTGAATCCCAATAATTCCAACCAAATTTTTGTCGCAACAATGGGCTTGCCCTTTGAGAGAAATACAGATAGGGGGCTGTATCGTACTAACGATGGTGGGCAAACTTGGCAAAGAATACTTTTTTTAAGCGACCAATCGGGTATCACCGACCTAGTGATGAATCCTAATGACCCTTCGGAGTTGTTTGCTGTAGGTTGGGATCGATTGCGCAACAATCATGAATCTATTTCTTATGGTATTAACGCAAAAATATTAAAAACGAACGATGGTGGTCAGACATGGACGCTTTTGACTAATGGTTTGCCGCAAGGTATTTCTTCCAGAACGGGCATTGCCATTTGCGAAAGCAACCCTAATATACTCTATGCGCTATACATCGGCACAGATTATCAGGTGGCAGGTGTGTATAAATCGACAGATGGCGGAGCGTCTTGGGTCGCTAAGTCGATTGGTGGTTTGAGTAATGTTTTGGGTGGATTTGGGTGGTATTTTGGTCAAATTAGAGTAGAACCCAATAATCCTGATAATGTGTATATTCTGGGTACAGGCATCAGCTATTCCCATAATGGTGGGGATACATGGGGCACTTATTTTGGCGCCCAAGGGCATCCTGATAAACATGATTTAATCTTTGTGAATGGAGGAAGTTATGTGGCGACTGATGGCGGACTGTATCATGGTGTTGCTGGAGTAGAAACCATCACCCGAGTAGATAATATACCCGCCAACGAAGTCTATCGAGTAAGCTACAATCCCTTCAAACCCAATGAATATTATGCAGGTTGCCAAGACAACGGGACTTCTCGTGGCACGACCATGACTAATTGGGATATTTTCTATGGTGGAGATGGTTTTCAGATGTTGTTTGACCATACGCACTCGAATGTCATGTATGCGTCCGCACAATTTGGTTGGATTGGTCGTTCGGTAGATGGTGGGCAGACTTTTTCATCTTTTACGGCGGGCGTACCTAGTACAGATAGGAAGCATTGGGACACGCCTTACTTTTTGAGTCATTTTCATGATAATGTGGTGTATCGAGCGACGCATAAGGTGTATCGGGTAGATACGATTACCGAGTCTTTTATGGCGATTAGTGCGGATTTGACCCAAGGAAATATCTATGGTGCCAGCTTTCATACCATTTCGACGATGGACGAGTCCCATTTTGTTGAAGGAGAGCTATATGCTGGCACAACAGATGCCAAAGTTCATCGAAAAGCTGCTAATGGGATTTGGACAGATATTTCGGCAGGATTGCCTGTCAGATATGTGACTTCCGTCAAAACATCACCTTATCAAAGTGGACGAGTTTTTGTGACCCATTCAGGTTATAAAGACAATGATTTTATTCCAAGAGTACATCGTTCGGATGATATGGGGGCTACTTGGGTGGATATTTCTAGTAATTTGCCTGACCTTGCGGTAAATGACATTTTGGTCATTCCCAATCGGGAAGACAGCGTCTTGGTGGTAGCGACCGATGGGGGCGTGTATGCGACGATTGATGGTGGTGCGGCTTGGAAAAGGGTAGGAGATATGCCCTTCGTGAAGGTGATGGATTTAGCCTATAATGCAGTGAATAACACCATAATTGCGGGGACTTTTGGACGTTCTGTGATGACCTTTCCATTAGACTCTTTGAAGGAAGATGGTAGTTATGACCTAGCAGGAGATTTTAAAACAGTAACGGGCAAATCAGTCCCTGCCCATATCGCTTTGGTCTATCCTAATAACGATACTTTGGTGTCGGATACTTTTCATTTTGAAGGATTATCGAAGGTAGGCCCTTATCGGCTTGCGCCAAAATACGATACATTGGCGGATGCTGGAGTAGATGTTTTGGATTTATTGTTGATTTACCAAAATATTTTGGGTGCAGACAACTTGAGTGCCGATCAAAAAATTGCTGCAGATGTGGATCAATCTGGAAATTTGGATATATTGGATTTATTAACGCTCCGTAAGCTTACACTCGGTAGAATACATGAATTTCCTTCTAATCAATCTTGGCGCTTTTATGCGGATACGTCGGTATATACGACCGAAACCAATCTATTTGGTGCAGGGGATGCCATTAAATTGGATAGTCTGCCCGTCGATAGCATCCATTTTAAAGCGATTAAAATGGGCGATGTGAATCTGTCTTGGTGAAGTTTATAGTTTCACTTTCCAAAAGTT
>CAYTLX010000167.1:0-5477 GCA_964438645.1 uncultured Saprospiraceae bacterium
TCCAGACATTTTAATCCTTGATGAAGCCACTTCATCCATCGACCCCAATACGGAAGCGGTCATCCAAAAAGCTATTACAAAAATCACCGAAAAGCGCACATCCATTGTGATTGCCCATCGACTAGGGACGATTCAAAAAGCCGATCAAATCGTTGTCTTAGACCAAGGCAAAATTATTGAAAAAGGAACGCACCAAGGGCTTCTTGCTGATGAAAACAGTCGATATAGAGCGCTATATGCTCACCAAATTGCGCAAGCCCTTTAAAAATGAATATCTATCATCCAGAATAATTTGGCAAAACCAATCCTAGTCGTTACCTTGTGCATATAAAAACTAAAAAAATGCGCAAAAGAATATATGTTGCCGCCACGAGCCAGCACGTTGGCAAAACCACTTCTACACTAGGTCTTGTAGCAGCAGTAAAAAAACAAGGAATCCATGTAGGCTATTGCAAGCCTGTCGGGCAGGAATTTGTAGATTTAAAAAATTTACAAGTGGATAAAGACGCTGTACTTTTTGCTCAATATATGGATTTTAAGATTGAATCCAACGTCCATAGTCCAGTCATACTAGGCAAAGGAGCGACGACCGCCTACCTAGAACATCCCGAGCAATATCACTACAAAGAAGAGATTCTAGAAGCAGCCGAAGCTCTAGAAGAAGAATATGAAATGGTCATCTATGAAGGTACTGGTCATCCTGGTGTCGGCTCCGTTGTAGAGCTAAATAATGCGGATGTTGCCAAGCTTTTAAAAGCTTCTGTAATCATGGTCGTTGAAGGGGGCATCGGTAATACAATCGACAAACTCAATATGTCCTTAGCTTTGTTTAGAGAAGCAAAAGTGCCAATTATCGGTGTTATCATCAATAAAGTGCGGGAAGACAAAATAGACAAGGTTCGTTCTTTGGTGGGCAAAAAGCTAAGTCAAATGGGCATCCCTTTACTTGGCTGCGTGCCTTATGACCGTACGCTCTCCTACCCCATTCTTTCTACGGTTACGGAAGCCATTAAAGGGAAAGTTATTCTCAACCATGACCAACTCGATAACCGTGTTGAAGATTTATTACCAGGGTCATTGATTAATTATGAAGAGCACCATTCTAAGAAAAATTTCTTACTCATCATTAGTTATCATAGACTTGATGAAGGTATAAAAACACTAAAAAGAGAATTTGACAAGCCGTCCATCAACGGTATCGCTCTTACGGTATTTGGGATGCATGATAATAACTTGCCTGCTATAAGTGACGAAGCATTGGACTACATCAATGAACACAAAATCCCTGTGATTGTCACTCCTTTAGACACCTACGGAACGGTGGTAAAAATCAGTCAAATTGAAGTAAAAATCAACACAAGAACACCTTGGAAAGTAAAAAGAGCCATAGATTTAATTGATACCCATATCAACTTAAAGCCTATTATTGAAGATTAGAGTAAAGAGTACTTAGGAATACTTACAAGTCCATACTAGTTGCTGCCGCAGCGACATATGCTCACTCATCTCAATAGCCCCCTATTTTTTATAAGCCTTTGGGCCTTAGTTATTTAGCGTAAGCCATCCCCCATAAAAGACAAGCTTATATGCTATCATTATACCGCTAAACTAAAACTTGTGTTGAACTATTTGCGTGCAGCAGCTTGCGCGGTTCGAACCATAGTTGCCCGATTGCGACTTACTACTTGCCCCGAAGAATCAAGTATTGTAAGGACCACACGTCTATCGTATTTTTTATCTCCTCCTAATGGCACACCTGCACCAAAGATTATTGGAGTTACTCTTTTTTCTGAAATACCGTATCGTTTCAATAATTTCATTACAGATCTCAATCTAGCATCAGCTATCACAATATTGGCTCTACGAGACCCCGTTTTATCTGCATGTCCACCTAAATGGAGTCGAAAATCTGGATGGTCTTTTAGTACTTTCGCAAATTCATAGATAGTCGTTGTCCCTTTTTTGGAGATTCTCGCTCCCCCACTTAAAAAGAAAACAGAACCGACCATCAATCCATCCGCACCTATATGATTATAAACGTAGTCATCCTTGAAATAAGGACATGGTGCTCCACACCACAGACGTTGTTCTTCTAAATCAATCACTTTGGCATCAATAAAACCTTTCATCAACATTTCTACTCTTACTTCATCTGCTTCGGCTTCAGTATAGAAATCCCCTAAATAATAATGACAGAGTTTATTTTGGTCAATCTTACGAAAAATTCCACTCACATTGGACTCCTTAATGACATTAGGGGTCTCATCTGTTGTATAGGTCGCTATGGCTACTCGAAAATTTTGACCAAAGGAGAATTGTGACAAAACAAGGAATAGGAAAAATAGAAGAGAACGAAGCATGGGCAGGTGATTTTACTTAATGTTTCAATTTGTAGGACAAAGATACGAATAAAAAATCATATTTCAAAATATCATCATACATCACTTTGGGCAATCACATCATAAGTACTTAATAATCAATAAACAACAAATTTATTTTAATAGACTATTAACAAATAAACTGGCTAATCACATCCAATAACAATGCGGGCTGCTCCGCATGAACCCAATGTCCTGCCTTTTCAATAGTCACTATATTGGCCTTGGGAAAATAATCTAAGATGATGGAATAATCCTTTTTTTGGATATAATTGGACCTTTCTCCTTTAACAAACAAGACTTCTCCACCAAATGGTTGGTCTTTCATTTCCCATTGATTCATGGCATCATAATTTTTTTGAATGACTCGCCAATTCATCTTCCATTCTAATTGCCTATCCTTATTGCGGGCTAGATTTTTCATTAAAAACTGAATGACGGCAGGTTGCGAGATTTTCTCACTCATTTTACTAGCAATGTCCGATCTTGTTGGATTTTGTGTAAAATCTACACTCCCCAAAGCAGAAAAGATCAATTGATGGGCAGGAGCATAAACAATAGGGGCGATGTCCACCACAATCAATCGTTCTATATATTTTGGATGCTTTAGGGCAAAATTCATTGCCACCTTCCCGCCCATCGAATGTCCTACAAGATTAATCTTCCTTAAATCGTGCAGATCTAAAAAATTCAACAAATCTTCTGACATCAAATCATAACTCATCTCATCTGAATGAAAGGACTTGCCATGGTTTCGTTGATCAACAATATACACTTGAAAGTCTTCCGAAAGGCGTTTGGCTAGGGTATTCCAATTATCCAACATGCCAAAAAGGCCGTGTAATATGACTATTACACGACCTTTTTGTCCATATTTTTTATAATTTAAGTATGGACTTTCACTCATTGAATTTTACTTGTAGTTTTCTTCAAAGAAATCTTCATAACCTACTAAGCTTTTTTGTCGCAAGATCTGTCGATAATTGCCTTGAGAAATGGGAAATATTTTGGCTCCATTAATAACCTTTTGTACTTCTGGATCTGTACTAATCGCCTTATAATAAGTCATTGCCTTAGCCTTACTCCTAAATTTTCGAACCACTATAATCGGATTCTTTACATTGGAGCCTAAGAATATATTCGAGATTCTAAACTGTTGTAGTTTAAAATTCTTTTTGTCAAAGTCAGAGATGGTGTTTTTCACATCGTTTACGACTACTTTATCGGCATCTAGTGCAATCAACATAAAGTGCATGCGCTTCTCTTCCAGTTTAAACAATGATTTTTTCTCTTTTGAAGCCTTTCCGACACTTCCTGGTCCGCCGCCGATATTTTCCCCCAACACTCTTAGAATTTCCTTGGCACGCTTTTCTTCTTCTGTATTTTTGAAGTTGGCTACCACCTCCTTCAAGCCCGCAATATAAGCCTTCCGACCGTTCATGGCACCACCGACCATGGCACTCAAGAGAGAAAATTTGGCCTGCATCGGATTATCTGCTCCAAATAATTGCTCTACCTTACTCAATCGATTGGTGACACCTTGATAATTTTCGGCTTGATACAAGGAGTAAGTTTCGTCAAAATATCGCCCAAGTTTGTTTTGCTCAGACTTTAAATCATTAAGATAATTGGGATTTTTCAATACCCTAGCATAGGTTGATGTCGCATATTTTTGCAAAATCAAATCATAATACTTTTGTTTTGCAGGTACATTGCTCAAATCATCATGATCCAAATACAAATAATACCAGCCATCCAACTCATTGCGTGTAGAATCAGGAAACCTAGTCACCATATCTTCCAATATAGCCACCGAGCGTTTGGGCTCTTCCAATCTATCCCGGTAGAGCACCCCAAGATCAAACATCGCTTGATAAATTTTTGACTTGGCTTTCATCTGTGCTTCAGGAGAACTCGGCAAATCCTTCAATACATTAGCTATATCAGCATCCGAATAAGCATCTTTATCTTGACTCTCTCCGACTTCTCCTATATCCGCAACATCCTGACTGGCCGCTCTTCGCCAATTATCTTTCAAAGGACGATCGCCCCATTTCTTTTCAAAAGCTCTTTTTCCCTTTTTCACCTTACCAGGATCATAAGCAAAGAAAGTACTCTTCAAACCTGGTATCGTTCCCTGTTTTTTCCCGGCGGCATTATTGGCTTTAGCTTCTTGTGCCGCTTTGTCCTTGGCTTGCTGCAACAAACGCTCTTCCAATATTTTAATGGCCAATTTCTTTTGTTGGGCTTCAGGCATATCCGCAACAGCCAATAAGCTGTCTTGCTCTTGTATCAACTCAAGATTCGCCGCAATGCCATCAAGATTTTGGCTATATTTGGCCACACTAGCGTACCGATCATCCGCTTTATCCATTGCCCCTAGCGCTCGGTCAAAATACTTTTTAGCATTGATAAAATCTGCTTTATTAAAATACAAATCTGCTAACATCAAGCTAGATTCTACGGTTTGCGAACGGTTGGCGCTGTTATTTGACAGCGAATTTTCTAGTGCTGCAATGGTCTTTTCTTCATCACCTTGCTTTTGGTACAACTTCGCTAAAGTGAAGTAAAGCTGGTCTTTATAATCTTTATTCTTCGAATCCTTCAATAATTTTTCCAAGGAAGCAATCGCTTCTTCTGCGGTACTACTTCCTGATATCCAAGCATTTAGGGCGACATTCATCTTTGCAGAAAAAGTCATTTCATAGTTGGGCTTATACTTTACTACTTTTGCGAAAGCGTCTGCGGCATCTTTTTCTTGCTTATTCAATTGATACAACTGACCCAAAATATAATACAATCTGACTTTATCTTTGCGTTTTTTAAATTGATCAACCGCAAACTCTAAAGCGGGTATCGCTTCTTTATATTTTTTCTGTTTAATTAGCAAGTCTGCCTTCGCTTTCGCAATTTCAGGTTTTAGCTTAGAAAAAGTGGTTGGATTTTGCTCTAACCTTCTTAAGGTGTAGGCTGCATCATCATAAAGTCCACGTTGGATATAATTTCGCGCAAGCCATACTTGACCTTCTTGATAGGCAGCTTCGTGTACAAAAGGGCCACTTTTAGGTGCTTCGACCGTATAATCGCCTTTTCTGACTT
>CAYTLX010000168.1:0-5444 GCA_964438645.1 uncultured Saprospiraceae bacterium
CCGATGCGGCCTCTTTTTTCAATGTGGAAAGTGACACCGTATTTGAGATTGGATTAACGCCCAATCGGGCGGATGGCAACTCTCATATCGGCTCAGCCAAAGACCTTGCGGCCAAATTATCCTATGAAAGCGGAAAGCATATTTCCATAAAATGGCCTAATCTCGATGCGTTTGATAAGATTCAGCAGGATCCGAAGCCTTCTCCAATATCCGTAACCATTAAAAATACTGATGCTTGCCCTAGATATGCAGGCTTGTATATTGCGGGCGTGTCGATAGGTGCTTCGCCTGATTGGATGCAAAAAAAGTTGGTGGCCATTGGGGTGCGCCCCATTAATAATATTGTCGATATTACGAACTTCGTCTTGCACGAAATGGGGCAACCACTTCATGCATTTGATGCAGATAAAATCACTGGGCAAAAAATAATTGTTAATAATTTGTCGAAAGACACCCCTTTTGAAGCCTTAGATGATGTGACACGAAAGCTGCGTGCCGAAGATTTGATGATTTGTGATGCCAACGAAAATGGAATTTGTATGGCGGGTGTATTTGGTGGTGCGAGTTCGGGCGTGACGGATCAGACGAAAAATATCTTTTTGGAGTCGGCTTATTTTGAGCCTGCGTCCATTCGCCCTTCTAGTTTTAAGCATGATTTGCGTACGGATGCTGCCAAGTGTTTTGAAAAAGGTGTGGATATCAATCGATTGATTCCTGCACTGAAAAGAGCTGCTTTGTTGATTCAAGAATTTGGGGGTGGAGACATTAATTTTAAGATTGTCGATGAATACCCACGGGTAAAGCCTGCGGCAGTCATTGACTTGAGCTATGATAGGGTGCGGGCGTTGATTGGTACGGATATGCCCAACTCTGAGATGGATCATGTGATGGAAGCGATGGATTTTATCCTTTCGGAAAAAACAGATAAAACCGTCCAAGTCCAGGTGACCACCGACAAACCTGATGTGACTCGCCCCGTGGATATTGTAGAAGAAATTCTTCGTGTTTACGGCTATAACAAAGTGCCTACACCCGCCAAAGTCAACGCATCACCCGCTTATGGCAAGCATCCAGAGCCGCATTATTTGCAGGAATTAATCGCTAACTATTTGGCGGATAACGGCTTTTTAGAAGCCATGGGATTGTCTATTACACAGTCCAAATATTTTGCGCAAGCGCTACCCGTAGCGGATGAAGAGTTGGTCTATATCAATAACACTTCCAATATGCACCTAGATGTGATGCGCCCATTTATGCTTCCAGCGGTATTGGAAGCCATCGAGCGAAGCCAAAATCGCCAAACGAGTGACCTGAAATATTTTGAGTTCGGAAAGACCTATCGAAAAACAGAAACGAAGTATAAAGAGCGCAAGCATTTGACGGTGACCCTTACGGGAAAAACAACCACGCAAAACTGGCATGGCGCCCAAAAAGACACCAATTTCTTTACCCTAAAAGCTTATGTCGATAATATTTTGCGCAAGCTAGGCATCGATAACTATCGAACCAACCAACCCCAAGCTGATTTCTTTGCTTTTGGCTCACGCTACGAAAAGGGACCGATGAAATTAGTAGAATTTGGACGCTTATCCAGCAAGCTAACAAAGGCTTTTTCGGTCAAGGGCGAAGTCTATTATGCCGATTTTGACTGGGATATTATCTTAAAATTAGCCGCTAATCGAGTAAAATATAGTGAGTTAAATAAATTTCCATCCGTTCGTAGGGACTTGGCTTTAGTGATTGACAAAAAAGTAAAATTTGGGGACATTGCTCTACTTGCCAATAAGACCCTGAAAGGAAAAATCACTTCCATTAACCTTTTTGATGTTTATGAAAATGATGAACAACTGGGCGCCAATAAAAAATCTTATGCCATCAGCTTGACCATTGAAGACAAAACCAAAACATTGAAAGACAAAGAAGTTGAAGCGATGATGTCCAAACTCATAAAAACCTTGGAGAATAAAGTGGGCGCAGTATTGAGATAAGGAACTATAGGTTCGGCGGCTATACGGAGGCGTAGCAGGTCACGTTGATGAACGACTGATCCCGCAGGGTCGAGTGCGGCAGCCGCTCGAAAGGAGAGAACGGCGGTAGCCGCTATAACACAACTTTCATACTCCTTCAAATTTTGTTTTAATCAAGGAAGTAGTTGGAAGCGTGGCAAGTTACGTCGCAGTGGTTTTAGTTTTTTATCGAATGATTGTTTTGTATGATTTAATTAATTAACTCAAAGTTAGAGAATGGCTCTAGTTGGCAGCAAATAAAAGAATTAAGAGCATTTGTTGTAACTTTTTGGGTGCTCCTGTTTTTAGGCAAAAAATAGGCATTTTTGTGTATATTGAAGCTATTTTTTGGTGCTTCGTCGTTTCAAGTGGGTTTATGAAATGCCTTTTGAAATTGGCTTTGTACCCTATTTTTATTCAAAGGCTACTAACGTAGCGTGATAAAAAAGAGCATAATTAGGCGCAAAAAAGGCATTTTATAGCAAAAATTTGCCCTACCTAAACGGTGCCAAAAATTAAAGAAAACAACCGAATACCTAAAAATCCCTTTATTCTTGGTGATTTTTGATTATTTGTTTACTTTTGCACGCTAGGGAATTGGCTGTAAAGCAAAACGAAAAACCTTTTCAGTACCTTTCCTTTTTTTTTCACATAACAAAGAGCTTGAAAATTCATCCCTTGAATAGTCAACCTTTGTCTAAAAGATGAATATGGATATTAATACATTAATGATTGTTATTCCTGTGATCGGGGTGATAGGACTACTATTTACGGTCTGGAAGACCGCTTGGGTCAACAAGCAGGAAGAAGGAACGGGTAAAATGGTTCAAATCGGCGAAGCCATCCGGGAAGGGGCTATGGCTTTTTTGAGAGCAGAGTACAAGGTCTTGGCGATTTTTGTCATCGCTGTAGCCTTGCTACTAGGATGGAGCTCTATGGCTTCAGAAAATTCGTCCTTGCTGATTATACTTTCCTTTGTTTTAGGTGCATTTAGTTCGGGTTTAGCGGGTTTTATAGGCATGAAAGCCGCCACCAAAGCCAATACAAGAACGACTCATGCCGCTCGTACTAGCCTAGGTAAAGCACTGGAAGTCGCTTTTGCGGGTGGTGCTGTGATGGGACTAGGTGTTGTGGGTTTGGGTGTATTTGGCCTAGGCGTACTATTTTTGTTTTATTCCAATATGGGATGGGAAATTAATAAAGTGTTGACGGTAATTACAGGTTTCTCGTTTGGCGCATCGTCTATTGCATTGTTTGCCCGTGTGGCAGGTGGTATCTATACCAAAGCGGCAGATGTAGGTGCAGACCTTGTCGGTAAGGTCGAAGCAGGAATCCCTGAAGATCACCCTTTAAATCCAGCAACTATCGCCGATAATGTAGGAGATAATGTAGGGGATGTGGCAGGTATGGGTGCTGATTTGTTTGAGTCTTTTGTTGGCTCAATCGTAGGTACGATGGTTATCGGAGCCGCCTTTGCAACCGTAGGGGAGTTTTCGGGTGATGCTAGATTTGGTGGATTGAATGCGGTCGTACTTCCGTTGTTATTAGCAGCGATAGGTATCTTAACATCTATCGTGGGTACTTTCTTCGTGAAAGTAAAAGACGGGGGCGACCCACAAAAAGCATTAAACATGGGAGAAATGCTTTCGGGTGTTTTGATGTTAGCAGCGACTTATTTTGTGGTTACTAATATGCTTCCGAGTAGTTGGAGCCTAAATGGTATGAATTATACGGCGATGGGTGTATTTTATGCCGTGATTATTGGATTAATTGCTGGTTTTGGTATTGGTTTTATTACAGAGTATTATACGGGTACTGGCACGAAGCCTGTAAAAGAAATAGTCGAGAACTCTGTGACAGGAGCCGCAACTAACATTATTGCGGGTCTTTCTGTAGGGATGAAATCAACCGTTATTCCCATTATTATCTTAGCAGCGGCAATCATTGGTGCGCACCAAGTTGCTGGTTTATATGGTATTGCGATTGCGGCTGTAGGTATGTTGTCTAACACGGGTATTCAATTAGCGGTAGATGCTTATGGACCGATTTCGGATAATGCAGGAGGTATAGCAGAGATGGCTAATTTGCCCAAAGAAGTTCGTCATCGTACCGATAAATTGGATGCAGTAGGCAATACAACTGCTGCCATTGGAAAAGGATTTGCCATTGGTTCTGCTGCATTGACCGCATTAGCGTTGTTTTCTGCCTTTATGATGACTGCAGGTATTGATGCGATTAATATTGCCAATCCTGTAGTGATGGCTGGTTTATTCTTGGGGGGTATGTTGCCATTTTACTTCTCTGCCTTAGCGATGAGTGCAGTAGGAAAAGCAGCAATGGATATGATCCAAGAAGTTAGACGTCAGTTCAATACTATTCCTGAGTTAAAGGCTGCATTGGCAGTGATGAAGCGCAATGAAGGAAAAGAACAAGAAGATTGGTCGGCTGCCGATCAAAAGATATTTGATGCAGCGGATGGCAAAGCCGAGCATGCAAAGTGTATTGAGATTTCAACCAAGGCATCCATTCGAGAAATGGTGGTACCGGGATTAGTGGCTGTTTTAAGTCCTGTAATTGTTGGGTTCACTGGTGGACCAGAGATGCTAGGTGGATTGTTAGCTGGTGTAACCGTTACGGGTGTATTAATGGCCATCTTCCAATCTAACGCTGGTGGGGCTTGGGATAATGCAAAGAAAATGTTTGAAGATGGTGTTAAGATAGATGGAGTGATGCACTATAAAGGTTCTGAAACGCATAAGGCGGCAGTAGTAGGAGATACCGTAGGGGATCCCTTTAAAGATACTTCTGGGCCTTCTTTGAATATCTTATTGAAGCTAATGTCCGTAGTTGCTTTGGTGATTGCGCCGTTTATTTAAACAGTTTACAGATTTACTTTCGTAAAAAAAGCTACAAGACTTCGGTTTTGTAGCTTTTTTTTTTGTGGGGGTGGCTTTAAACCGCTAAACCGCTAAACCGCTATACCCTAATTAATTAGGTGCGTAACTTAGGATTGTTCCGATGTCGTTGAGTGTCTCTTTTCGTTTTCTTTTCTAGATTTTTCCGCAAGGCAACTTCCAAGTCTATACCTGTTTGGTTGGCAAGGCAAATGAGCACAAATAACACATCCGCCATTTCATCTCCCAAATCATCTTTTGCGGAAGCTTCATGGTCTGGATTCTTGAAAGATTGCTCTCCATAGATTCTAGCCATCAATCGAGCAACTTCCCCAACTTCTTCGGTTAGAATGGCCGTATTGGTCAGCTCATTGTAATAGCGAATACCGACGGTGTTAATCCAATTATCTACTGTTTTTTGCGCTTCTTTTAGGGTCATTTTTTTGAGTATTAGAATATTGGGTTATTAGGGGAGCTACTCTTTGTTTTGGGAGTCCAGCCAAATGGTGACAGGGCCATCATTAATTATCCCTATCTGCATATC
>CAYTLX010000169.1:0-5442 GCA_964438645.1 uncultured Saprospiraceae bacterium
AAGTGCTTGTGTATCAAGGCAAGGATTATTTGATTCGCCGAGAAGAGACCTTGGATGACTTATTGCGGAATCAGGTGAACATGGATATTTTTTAATACAGCTATCTACATTTATTTAGTCCGCTCTAGTCTTAGCTTCAAAATAAAGGCCTTCAAGATTAATATCTCGAAGGCTTTACTATTTTGGGGGATTACACCGCCAATAATGAAAGAACTTTGCAACGTCAATCATTACATATATGAAAAATAATAAACTATAAAATGGAGATTATGTTTTGCTTGCGCTATTTCATTTAGTATTTGGTTCATTTCAAGAGTATTGAGTAAGTCATAAATCCAATTCTACTACTTAGGAATAACCACTTCCTTAGAGAATCTACCACAGATGGCAAAAAAAAGCACTAAGTGGGTTAGACTTAGTGCTCGTAGCAGATTGCCACACTTTGGTTTTATGGAGAAGGGTGAATTTCTTAAAAACACCAAGCAAATAAATGCTTGGTGTACTAAACAATGCTCATGGGATTAGCCAAACATTTTCTTTTTGGGGTTCGACTAATTTGTTAGTACAAATCTACGTCCAAACAAGAAGATTACAAACCAACACTTAGTAATTGGTGGGTTTCACTTAGTATTTGGTGAAATTAGCGAATTAACGCCAGTAGCTTATCTTTGCTAGATCTCGAAACAGGCAGTTCTTTGCCGTTTACCATCACCAAAGTTCCCCCTTGTCCTTTTAAATATTTTTTTATATGTGTAAGATTCACCAAGTAGGATTGGTGTATTCTAAAAAAGCTACGCCCTTCTACCAAGGCTTCTACTTGTTTTAAGGTTTTTGCCAACAAAATACTCTTCCCGTCCTTTAGATGGATATTTGAATAGTTACTATCTGCGCTTGCAAAGACGATATCGGCAATTTTGACAAATTCTAACCCTTCTGGTGTTGGTAAAGCAATGTGCGGCAATTGCTTGGTCGTATTCGAATTGATGGTGTCCATCAGGTTTTTTAAGACTGAATTGGTTATGGGATTTCGCTGTTTTACTTTCTCAACGGCATCAATTAATTTTTCTTTGGAGATTGGTTTTAGCAGATAATCCACTGCGTTTACTTCAAAGGCTTTTATAGCAAATTGATTGTAAGCGGTCACAAATACCACATTCAGCTTAAAATCTCCAAGCTTTTCTAACATCTCAAACCCCGTCATCCAAGGCATTTCGATATCTAAAAAAACAATATCCGGGTTATGCTTTTTGATGGCGACCATTCCTGCTTCTCCCCCATTGCATTTCTCCACTATGTTTACGTGGGGACAATAGGCATTTAATTCTATCTCTAGTGTGTCCAGTGCATTTACTTCATCATCAATTAGTATGGCTCTCATTTTCCTTATTTTTGGGGTATGTGACCTATTATTTAACAAGCAAACCCATAATCAGCTATTTCCCAAAGGGCATTTTACGGTAATTTCAACTCTTGTACCCGTAGATTCTCTATCGTCAAACACATCCATCACATTGACGGTAATACCTTTTGCATTAATTTGGTTATGAAGCTCTATTCGACTTTTTGTAATCCCCATTCCCATGGATTTATAATTTCTCAATGACTTTGACTTTAACTCTTCTGCGCGTTTTCGTCCTATTCCATTGTCTTCAATAATGACGACCAAACATCCATTCTCCTTTTCGCGTACTTCTATTTTTAAGATTCCCTTAGTGTCTAAATGCAACAAACCATGCCAGATGGCATTTTCAACATAAGGCTGCAATATAAGTGGGGGCACCATTACGGTATCTAGCATTGCTCCACTTTTTTGAAAGAAAGTAAATTGAAATTTTTCTGAAAATCTCATCTGCTCTAATTTCACATATAAAAGTAAGGTATCTAGCTCATCTTTCAAACTAATTTCTGATTTTTTTGAGTTTTGAAGGATAGCCCGAATCAGATTTGAAAATTTTGTTAGGTACTCAGATGCTTCCAAAGGGCCATTTCTAAGTATATAACTCTTAATAGAATTCAAACTATTAAAGATAAAATGCGGGTTCATCTGAGAACGCAAAGCCAATAATTCCATTTGCGCAAGCTGCCGTTGTAGCTCATTGGATTGAGAAACTGCCTTTTCTTTCTCCAATTCTAAGCTTTGTTTTTCCGCAAGGGACTCCTGCCAAATTACTTTCTCTTGTAATTGTTGATTTAATTTAGTTTGAAGCCCAGCATTCTTTTGCAACTGTTCGATAAGCCCTTCTTTTGCTTTCAAACGCTCTTTGTCATGATCCCTAATTTTTTTACCGACTCCCAAAGAAAAGAAGGCAATTTCAATCAAAACGCCGATTTGAGTATATACAATCGGCAATTCCCAAAAGCTATCAATGCTTTGTACATTAATCGACATCACTAAGCTAACCACCGAGCCGATAATCAAAACCATAGTCCCCATCAAAACAATTTGACCATATTTGACCTGCTTTCGCCAAATAGCCACCAAAAAGAAAATGGATGGGATGAACCATAAAAAGCGGATTATATAATAAATCCTAGTTTCTAAAAAATATTTGCCTAATACAGGGCCGATTAGAATACCTATGAAAACATAGACATAAAGTCCATTGACCAAAGTATTCATCAACCTATGAATTTGGGGCATTTTTTTCTTCAAATCCAAAAACTCACTAATGAAGTAAAAATACGTCCCATTAACAATAATGCCTAAAGGGTGTTTTAAAAAATATAGTCTGTTAAATACTCCAGGGATATACATGTAAATGTTCGTAAGCTGCTCAAAATTGATAAAAGAATAAACAATCACTGTTAATAAGTAAAAGGAATATTTTGAATAGAGCTTATCTCTAGTCTGCACATAATGCAACATCATAAAAACAAATACAAAAATGACCGAAAACAAAAAACCTGTAGAGAATAAAACAAATTTATAATCAACGACCATGGATTTTGCCCCAAAGTATTCACTTTTTGCATATACTTCTTGTTGCAAGGTAAACTTTTTTGAAAAACTATTCCCTCTTACAAATGAATATTCCAGTTCTCCATGAATGAATTGCTGCCCATTCGGATTTAAAACCACTCGAAAGCTATTGGGCATAAAACGATAATCTCGTTGATCGGGCTTAGACAGTGAACCGCCATGCTTGACCGTACCATCAATATAGAGCGTAACCATTTCTGCCCATGGCACATGAAATATGAAATTTAGCGTGTCGGTTGATTTATTTTTTAGAGAAAGTCTAAAGAAATAGCTATAATTTCTTAATTTTCTAGGATTAATGTGGGCATACACTTCATTTGATGGCAAAAAACTTGATGGTGGTATCTCCGAAAACACCAGATCACCCACGGAGTCCACATAAATTTCCACCTGCTCACTAATATCTAACTCCTTGCCTTGATTATACCCTTCTATCTGCACGGGAAGCACATTCGAGCCGAAAAGGTTCAAAAAAGTAAAAGCAATCAAAGGAATAATTAAATACAACCGAAGTGTATAAGTATTAGTCCATCTTTTCTTCATCCAACACATTGAATTACAATCATTTATTTGGTGGTTGGCAAGATAAGCTTTCTTCTCCAATCTACCTACTTACATTTAGCATTCAGTAACAATCATTTAGTATCGGGATATGATATAAGTTTAACTTTCCACTTTCCACTTTCCAAAAGTTCTTAACTTTTGGAAAGTTAAGAACTTTTGGAAAGTTTCAGTTTGTGGTCTAAAATTTGAATCTAATTTATTCTGCCCCTTTTATGACAAAATTCATCCATGTCTCCATTTTAATTCCGAACTTGCAGCTTCATTGTTATAACAAAACTAAAATGAGAATATTTTTCACCTTTTTTACGGTACTTTTGGCGAACTATTTATTAGGTCAAGTCGTCCAATTTTCCGAACAACCAAGCCTTGCCTTAGCCACGCCATCTTCTCTTGAATTACAATGGAAAATGGAAAATTCGGTTGACAG
Organism: uncultured Saprospiraceae bacterium; assembly: GCA_964438645.1. Lineage (GTDB taxonomy): Bacteria > Bacteroidota > Bacteroidia > Chitinophagales > Saprospiraceae > HyVt-613. Next base: position 3,972 of record CAYTLX010000169.1, read on the forward strand.
TCCTACTATTTGGTGGGGCAAATCCCCCGATCAATTAGTCCATAGCCAAGTCATCGACAACCATTCAACGCAAGTGCTGATTCCTGACCTAAACCCAGCAACCATCTACTATTTTAAAGTCCAATACGATAAAAATGGTGCGTCCTATTTTTCGGAAACGAAGCCCTTTATAACTTCTTCTTTATCTTCGGGGGAGATGCGTGTTTTCTTTAATTATTCCGTAGATGCTTCATATTCCAATGGAGCTAGCCCCGAAACAACCACTTCTACTGCCTTAGAAACTGAAATGATTCAATTTATCCTTGCGGCAAAAAAGACCATTGATATTTGCATGTATAACGTCAATAGAGATGGATACATCAATGCCTTAAAACAAGCCGTAGCCAACGGAGTCAGAGTTAGATACATTGCAGAAGCAGAAAGAACCAACTCTAGCCTGCATAACAATACACTCAACTTTCCCGTCCTATATGCAGATGGTAGTGGCATCATGCACGATAAATTTCTAATCATTGACAAGGATTCTACCGAGACCACTCAAGTGGTTACGGGAGCTTACAACTTCACCAATTCTAACTTATATCAAGGATATAACAATATGATTTCCATTCAGGATCAATCCCTTGCGGAAATATACACCCTAGAATTTGAAGAAATGTGGGGTGGCTCTGGAGACCAACCTAATCTTGCTTTGAGCAAAATCGGTGACCTTAAAACCGACAATACACCGCATATTTTATACATCAATGGCTCCAAGGTTGAGTCTTACTTCTCCCCTTCCGACCAAACATCTTCCCATATTGTCGATGCCATAAATACGGCAGACCAAGATTTAAGGTTTGGGCTATTAGCTTTCACCAATGATGAAATTGAAAGTGCCGTACTCAACACCACCGTTCCCGTAAAAGGGTTGATTGAAGAGCAATACAATGGCACGATTACGGCTCAATTTCAGGCCAATGGTCAAGACGTCTATGATTTTGAAGAAAGTGGCCATTTTTTGCACCACAAATATGGGCTAATTGATGTGGTTGCCGCCAATTCAGACCCTATTGTCATTACGGGCTCTCATAATTGGACGTATTCAGCCGAAAATTACAATGATGAAAACACATTAATCATCCACAATGCAGACATTGCCAACATTTACCTACAAGAGTTTGAAGCCCGCTGGAAGACCATTGTAGCGATTGACGAAATTAACGGAATACCTAAGCTCAAAATATTCCCTAATCCCGCATCAAATACGCTTTTTCTACAAAATAATACCGTTTTGGAACAAACCGTTTCGATAACTGATTGTTTGGGAAATCAAATGAATGCGTTTAGCTTGCGACCAGACGAGTCCTTTGCAGCAGATATTCAGCATTTTCCGCAAGGAATATATTATGTGACCATTCAATCCAATTCTGGATATATGGCAACAAAAAAACTCGTGGTTTATCGATAATTTTAAACAATTCGTCTAAAG
>CAYTLX010000170.1:0-5383 GCA_964438645.1 uncultured Saprospiraceae bacterium
TAACAACAAAGCTAATTCGTGCCACCAGTAACCAGTAACCAGCATCCAGTAACCAGCCACATTAGAGTAAGTTTAATCCTTTAACAACAAGCTAATTCGTGCAACCAGTAAGTTTTCACTTAATCAACTTCGCCTTAATTTCATCAAACATCGGCAACTTATTATGATGCCACTTGCCTAGAATCTTTCCATCATGCAACAAAACAGTCCCAGGGTTAGAACGAACAATGGTTTTGAGTAGGATATTATCAGCCATATAAATGGGAAAGTCAGCCCCTATTTCTTTTGCGAAAGCTTTAGCAACTTCAGGGTCTTCCATCGCTATTATCAAAAAGGTCTTTATCCCATTCTTTTTTGCGGCTTGCGCCAAAGGCACGATTTTCTCTTTGTATGGCTTCGTAAATTTTTCAGGGAAAGCATAAATCTCCTTCTCTACTTCGACCGCATCAACACTGGCCACTTTTGTATTAATGGTAAAAGTACCGTCTTGATTGGGGATGGTATCCGTGACAAATGTAGTATCTTGTAGGGTCATCATTTCCGTAGAGATGTCCTTTTTCAGGCCTTTAGACACAATCATAAAGGAATAGTCTGGATTGTTCAAAATGGCGTCCGTCACATCTTCCCCTTCCTTATCCTGAATCAAGAAATCGCTAATTTTGGTATGGGGAATCGCTGGCTCTGTTTTATTTTGCTCAAATGTCCACTCTCCTCTTGGATAGCTCTTATACTCTTTTAGATATTGTTTGTAAGGAACTTCGACCACTTCACCCGTTTTTTTGTTGGTACAGATATAGGAGATAATTTCCACATCTGCTTCTGCATCTGCTTCTGCTTGGGCTTGTGCCCGAATATTAACCCCAACTTTGAAAGGTCTAAAATCTATCGCTGGAATGTCCCAGATATAGTTGCTCCAAGAAAACACCAAAAACCCAATGGTACTCAACGCCACCGTAATCCAACGTGCTTTAGAAGTCAATAGCTGATGCATCCACTTGCTTTTGAAAAGGAAAAACAAGGCGGGAAACATGATGATGACATTCTTCATAAACGTTGCGAAAGCAGATATTTTAATAAAATCCCCAAAACAACCGCAATCGGTCACTTTCATCTGCGACTCAGCAAATTCTCCCCATTTTCCAAATTCAAAGAAATTGACGCCTTCAGGGACATAACCATTCAAATAGGTAAATCCCGTCAACGCAGTATAGACCAACATGATTAGAAAGAATAACCAAGCCGTTAATTTGGGCTTGTATCCAATAATCAACATCACCCCTAACACAATCTCAAAAATAATCATCGCTACCGAAATAACCACGGCATATTCGGCCATGTGTGTAAATATTGGTGCGATGGCACTCATCGGACTTTCGTCAAAAGTATAATAGAAGTTTTCGAAGTATTCTTCCATTTTGTAAGCCGTGCCAAGTGGATCTACTGCTTTCACAAAACCAGAAACAATAAAAAATATGCCTAAAAAGTACTGCAAAAAACTCATCAGGAGATTATTGCTCTTTTTGCGCAACAGAAAGGTCAACAATACGGCAATTACTCCAACAATTAGCGAAAATACATCTAGTGTCATCTTTTTTGGGTTTTATTTGGTCATCTTTTTTTCTCGCAAGAGAATCAATGCAAAAACAGAATAAATCAAAATATCTAAATAATTGGCATCTAATCCTTCGGATACAATAGTTTTACCTTGATTGTCCTCTATTTGGCGCAAGCGCAACAGCTTCATCAAGATTAAATCCGTAATCGAACTCACCCGCATATCTCGCCAAGCTTCTCCATAATCGTGATTCTTCTGAATCAACAAGTCTCGAGCTGCCTGTTTTTCTTGGTCATAGAGCTTGGTTACCGTATCTAAATCTAATTCAAAAGGAGTCTCCTTGTCCAAAGACAACTGAATCAAAGCCATGATGGAATAATTGATGATTCCTACAAATTCTGACTCTATCGAATCCCCAATTTTTTGGGTCTGTAGCTCCTGAATATTACGGATTCGACGAGCCTTTATCTGAATTTGGTCGGTCAAACTTGTAGGGCGCAAAATCCGCCATGCCGACCCATAATCCTTATATTTTTTCAAGAATAAGCTACGACATTCATCGGTAATGATATCGAATTGCTCATTTGTTCCTTTTTTCTCAAACATAATCGCTTTTTACCACTACAAAAGTACGATGAAAAATGGATTAAGTGTCATTTGGCGCCTGTTAATTAGGCGTTAATGAATTCTTTATCAATAGTATAGCAAAAAAATAAAATACTCAAAACTCCGACGTAGCCTGCCACGCCTTCGACTTCTTCCTTGATTAAAACAAAATTTGAAGGAGTTTGATATTTAGAAGCTCTATTGTATCGGCTACCGCCGTTCTCTCCCTTCGGCCGCTGCCGCACCCGACCCTACGGGATCGGTCGTTCATGTCAGCCGTTTCCACCGTGACCCGCTACGCCTCCGTAATACGAATTTCATATACAAAACAAATAGGATTTTAATTCATTTTGCATCTTTCTTTTTTATGCTAGTGATTATTACTACGACCAACGTATTTTTTTTTTACTTCATAAAAAATATATTGCATCCTAATTGACAAACACTAACATAACAAACAAATCACCATATATGAAACCAGCATTTATTGGCTTAGATTTTGAAAAAAAGAATTTGTTACTTCATCTTTAAATAAAACCTACTCCTTATGAGAAAACAAAATTTACTAACCATAATCAAGATGTCCACCTTTATCTTGATTTTTTTCGCAACTACGCTACAAGCTCAAAACTACGAATGGACATCTACTATTGGTGGCCTAGGTAAAGAGCAAGTAAATGCGATTGCCACGGACAATAACGACAATGTCTATATTTGCGGAAGCTTTAGAGAGACTGTTGACTTTGACCCAAGCGTCGCTGAAATGAATATCACATCAACGGGTAGTGCAGACGTCTATATCGAAAAACTAAATCCGGCTGGCGAGCTTCTATGGGTCAAAACCTTTGGCAGTACTAGCCCAGATTACGCTTTTGACTTAAAACTGGACGCCAACGCCAATGTCTATGTAATCGGTCGTTTTGTAAAAACAATTGATTTTGATCCTGGAGCAGGAAATACTTCTATTACTTCGGCTGGAGCAACAGATATTTTTCTAGAAAAATTAGATACAGACGGAAACTTCCAGTGGGTCAAAACTTGGGGCAGCTCTTCCACCGATGGCGGTGAAGCCTTAGCGGTTGACAATGATGGAAATATATACACCACTGGTTACTTCAGAAAAACTATTGACTTTGACTTAGGCACAGGAACTGCTGACCTAACAGCACAAGGCTCCAACAAAAATATCTATATCCAAAAGATGGATACGAATGGAAATCATATTTGGGTAAAAGGACTACTTGGCGCAAATTGTTATCCGTCAGCGATTACTACGGATGATTTGGGCAATGTATATACTACAGGGTATTTTTCAGGCACGGTGGACTTTGATCCAGCCATGCCAGCAGTAAACAAAACGTCTCATGGACAAAATGATATTTTTACACAAAAATTGTCGTCAAATGGAGACTTTGTATGGGTAAGTACTGTTGAAGGTACTGGTAACAACACACCTTCTGATTTAGCGGTTGCTTCTGATGGTAGTGTCTTTGTCACAGGTAGTTTTAATGGTACTGCTGATTTTGATCCAAGTAGCAACACAATGAATGTACCTACAACAGGCCAAGAAGATGGTTTTCTACAAAAACTTGACAATGATGGCGAGCTTATGTTTGTCAAAAGAATCGGTGGGATCAGTGGTGACCGAGTAAACGGATTGTTTATCACACCAAACAATACCATTTGGATTACTGGTTCTTTCAATGGTTCCATGATAATTGATGCTTCGCATGACCCTGTAGTAAGTGTGGGTGATAATGATGATGACGTATTTGTAGCTGGCTATGGTCTTGATGGCACTTTCGAGTCTATATGGTCATTTGGCAGTGCTTTTGTTGACAAAGGGAATAAAATCTTGTTTGCTGGCAACAATTTATATACAGTAGGAACTTTTCAAAACTCTGTCGAATTTAATGCCATCAACACCAACTCTGACTCAAAAAGTTCAATCGGACAAGATGATGTTTTTGTGCAAAAAATAAGTTTCTGTATCCAAGCAGATGTACCTGGTGTATCCGCTTCTGCAACGACTATCTGTGCTGGAGAAACCGTTAATCTAGAGATAATCTCAGGAAATCTCAATAGCGCAAGCCAATGGACTTGGCGAGAAGGTTCATGCACTGGCAACTATGTGGATGCCGCTACTTCCACGTCTGTTTCTCCTACCGAAACTACAACTTACTACGTATCGGGTGAAGGGGGTTGTATTTCGACTTCTACTTGCCAAACAATAGAAATCACGGTACTTGCTTCGCCTATAGATACGCAGTCCGTAGCCATTTGTGAAGGCTCTACTTACACCTTCCCTGACGGTACTACTGAAGACAATATTACAACCAATTTCTCACACAATAGTATATTCAATGCAGCTTCAGGTTGTGACAGTACGATTGTTACAGAAATAACCGTAAACTCTCCTATCAAAACACAGGAATCTATAAATGTTTGTCAAGGAGAAACCTATACTTTCGCAGATGGCACGACCGTTGAGAATATTCAAGATGATGTCAATCACGCCAGTGTATTTGCTGCAACTACCGGATGCGACAGTACGGTTGTCGAGTTTGTTACCCCTACTGTGATTGATGCGACCATTAGTACTTCAGGAAATACTTTAAGTGCTCCAGTACAAGAAGCTAGTTTTCAATGGATTGACTGTAGTACAAATGCAGAAATTACAGATGCAGTTGGGCCTACTTTCACCCCATCTGAAAGCGGTGAATATGCCGTCGTTATTACAAGTCCTAGTGGGTGCACAAAGACAAGTTCCTGCGTCGCAATGCAAATCGTTGGCACATTAGCACCAGCAAGAGAGAAGGCATTTGATGTATATCCTAATCCGATGACTACGATATTAAATGTGGCGATTAGGACTTCGTATAAAGAAGGAAGCCTAGCGCTTTATCACATCACAGGGAAGCAGGTATATGCACAGAATTTACATGGTGAGCGCCAATTGGAGATTGATGTGAATGATTTAATTCAAGGTGCTTATTACCTTAAAATCATCACAGACGGTGTACCTGCAATCACTAAAATTGTTAAATAATTAGAAAATGCGAAGCCTAATAAATACTTAGCTTCAAATTTGAAAGCCGATATAATTACAAAGCCTTTTTCGCTCCTTGCGGAAAAGGCTTTTTTACTATTATGACCCTATCCGCTCCATGGAGATCTTGTTTGACTTCTACGGATTGATACCCCAATGTCGTTAAGACGGAC
>CAYTLX010000171.1:0-3741 GCA_964438645.1 uncultured Saprospiraceae bacterium
GTAGCATCAAAGGAAGTCACATCAAAGTGAACCACTTTACGCAATTCTCTAGGCAATTTATAAGACGGTTTTCGGGGGCGTCCAAAAATACCTATGGCTATAGCCACATTCTCACTTTCATATTTGCCCTTGGAAGTTTCTATTTCGAAACGATTTTTTCCGTCTTGATGAAAGGAAGCTATTTTACTTACTTCTTCTTGATAATGTACATCAACACCTGTATTTTTAATGGCATTATCTAATAGATTTAGGGTTTCTTCTTTGCCTAGGTCAGGCATACACATCACCCCATGACAGACTGCCTTGATGCCTTTGTAATTGGCGGTAACTAGCTTACTATCAGGATATAAGGAGCGAATCACCCAAGAATGAGCTTCCGCCTTTTCAATAATCAAAATCTCTTCTTTTCTTAGCCCTGCCGCTCTAGCTTCAACAGCCAAAGAGATGCCTGCGGGCCCTGCTCCGATAATCACTAATTTATACATGCTCGACTGATTGGTGAGATATGGTAACACTAAATACTATAAATCGTTTACAGAAATTTAGCAAAAAGCCAAAGATTTTAGCTCCTAAAAACGATATTTCATACCGACATAATACTGGTTATCCAACCGAAAATAAGCCCAATTATTATATCCAGCCGTCAGTCTCCAATGATTCTGACCATAAGAAACACCGCCACCAATCCCGACATACTTATGGTTGGATAATTGAGCGACTGGCACCAAATCCCTTAAATTTTTCGGATGGTAATTTATGTAGAGTAGCTCGGCGGCTGGTATGGCTTTCGCAAATTGATGTCCCCCTATCCCATCAACATAAACAGACCATTTGGGTGTAATTCTATAAAGTATTCTCAGGGGCACTTCAATTAAATCAATCCTTATATTTCCCTTATTTCTCAATAGTATTTTTTCTGTTGGACTAGACCCAAAACTACCAGGAGAAAGATACTTCACAGTACTAGTCCCATCAAATTCAATCGTCTGATTCGTAGAATCTATCAGTACATTATGGATAAAAATAGATCTATAACCTAGACCTAGTTCCACATTTAGCCGATTTGTTAGCGCATATCCTACATCACCACCTAAAAATCCACTTGAATAACCCAAATTAGACATCGAGACACCCGCATATAGCTCAACATAAGCTCTTTTGCTGTGTTTTGAGATAGCTACTTTTAATGGAGCGGATTTCGCAAAAAGGGGGATTAACGGAAGACTAGGCAATGGCTTGATTGCCAATGGTTCTTCCTTGTTCATCGCTAATTTTGCTACAATTGATGAACTATCCATATTCCAACTATCAAGTTTTTGAAACCTATTCGTGTTTTCCTTGGATTGCCCAACAACATTTTTTCTTATTGCACCCATCTGCTTTTGCGGCTTTTTCCGAAAGGTCTGCTTCTCTAAATTATCATGGTGACTAACTTCAAGTTTAGTAGCTATTAGCTTCTTGGCAATTTTTTGGTCATTTTCATCATTAGAGCTATTCAGTAGATTATTGGTTATTTCAATACGATTATGTCTTAGAGAATTTTCCGATATCTTGGCAATGAGTTGTTTTTTAGCCAACGTATCTTCCTTGCCCAATGGCTGATCGCGACTAATAGGTGCGCTCATTTTGCCAATGTCCGTATGTACTGATTTAATTTTGTCAAAAGTGTGGAATCCAATGTACCACCAAGCGAGACCACCAACTATGCAGACGGCTGACAAACCAGTCCACCACCAAATAATCACCCGTCTTTTCTCCTTCTCCTTTACAGGAAAATGCTCATCCAATAGCTCATGCATATGCCCCCAGCTATCATCAAAAAACTGTTCCATATTTTCTATATCACTTCGCATAATCACTTGAATTAGAGTTAATTATAAATTGCATAGCCTTTTTTGCTTCCGCCAAATGCCACTTCGATGTACCGACCGAAATACCCAACTGCGCTGCAATTTCTTTGTGCTTAAAACCTTCCACTAAATACAATAGAAACACCTTATAGGTGGCTGGCGGTAATTGCTTCGCTAATCCCAATAAATCTTCAAAATATAGCTCATCCAACAAATGCTCATCCGCTTTTTGGTCAAATTCCACAAACAAAGTATTACTTCTAATTTGGGTAGATTCAGACCGATAATAATTCGCAATACTTCGATAAACAATCCGATGTATCCACCCTTCAAAAGAACCTGTAAAAGAGTACCTGTCTAATTTTCGGAAGACCTTCAAAAAACCATTATTAACCACCATCATCGCTGTGTCTCTATCCTTTACTTTGCGCAAGCACAATCGCAATAAAGGGGGTGAATATCGCTTGTAAAGCAATTCCTGATAGAGACGCTCATTGCGTAAGCAACCTTCAATGATCTCCTTTTCGGTATATTTTTTCTTTTTCGTGTGTATTTATTCTAACAGACCATTAGGCCACCCTGTTATCCCTACTGACCGAACTGAAAGCCAAAAGGTTGGGTAGGTAACAAAAAGATTCTTCATGGTTTCCTTAGGGTTTTAAATTAGGGGATACTTTGGGTTCTTTGGAAGGATGTTTGGTCAATTGCATAGTTGCACGATTAAACATGAACTTACGACGGATGAAACAAGATTTTAGTATAATCTCTAAAAACAAGCTCCAACAAAACATCTGTTCAACAAATAAAAAAATGCTCTACCCAATTTCTCGAGTAGAACATTTATAATGAGATTATAATTGTCATATAGGACGTTCCTGTTGTTAAGGGAACGGATAACAAAGTTGACACGTACGCGTCTCGGAAATTGGGAAACTCGGGGGTTTAAGGGAGGGATGTTTTGGTTTTCTGCCACAAATATAAAGGAAAGCCTGTCCGCTATCAAAAGAATAAGCATATAATTAGAGAAAATACACTATTCTTAGTACGTATTATTACTTGCAATTCCCTTTTATGCCATAAGTTCTTAATATTTACCGATATTCGCCTAGATCTTTGGTTATTTCAAAAATCGCTACCAAATAAGCACCATGAAAATAAAATCATCTAAACCCATTTTTGCCGCCTTTTGGATACTGTGTTTAGTATTGTATTACCGTACCAAATCGGCAGGTTTTACGATTGATTTTTTAGGCTGGCAAGAAAGCTACGATGGAGGTAGTTTTAAAGACATCTTGACCTGCTTTGGGTATAATGGTTTGCACCAAATACTGCATTTAGTTTTTTACAGTTTTTACCAATTATTTTGGACGGAAGGCCTTCCTTGGTATTTGCTTTTTACTTTTCTTCATGCACTCAATGGCACTTTGTTTTATCGGTTAGTTCAATTTTTACTAAAACAACTAAACATGGAGTCGGCAACCCCCATCGCTCTCGCCGGGTCTTTGGCTTTTTTGGTTAATCCGTTTAATGTTGAGCCTGTCGTTTGGAAAGTCTGTGTGCATTATTTGATGTCGCTCTCCTTTTTACTCATTCTCCTTTGGCATGTCAGTCATTTTTTGGCTCAAGCCACTAACAAAAGACTTCTATATGCGCATTTGACGTTGGTCTTATCCTTGTTTACGCTAGAATTATCACTGGTCTTTCCTATTTTCACTTTAATCTGGGCTATTTTTGGTTATTTTACTTATGGAAAATCGACTTCCGTCAAAAAAATCATAGGCGGCTTAGTGGCTCCACAATTCATCATTCTCACGGGCTACTTCTTTCTCAACAAATGGATACTAGGAGATTGGGTGGGTCATTATGGGACTAAGACACACCTTAACATTAA
>CAYTLX010000171.1:3841-5381 GCA_964438645.1 uncultured Saprospiraceae bacterium
TATGGTTATTTGGCAGCTCCTTTTTTCTCATTATTTTTGGTTTTGATGACATTCTGGTTTGCACCAAAAATACGATACGCTCTGCTCATTTGTTGGATTTCACTTTCTGTTTATTTTCAGCAAAAAGTCGCCATTGCTTGGCAAGAGAATGCCATTATTTATGAATACCTTTTAAAAGATTTTAGGTGGTACGACGCCCCTAAAGTGCTGATGCTCAACCTTCCAGACAACTACGCAGGTACTTATCTTTTCAGAATAATCAAACGGGAAGACCCGCTGGTAGATGACCTAAAATACCACCTTCAAAAACCCTACAATGGACAGCTTCAACAAGTGGCTCAATACAATATGATGCACCTAGATGAAGGGGTTTCGGTAGAACAAATCGACTCCATGCAGCTAAAAGTAATCTTCAATCAATGGGGCAATTGGTGGTGGAAAGATGGCATCGGCATCTCTAATTATGAAAATAATCTCTATAAATTTAAGCTCATCGAAAAAGGCTACCAACTCACTTTCAAACAACGCCCTGATGATTGGACTATGATCTATCAAGTCGGTGCTAATTTTCAGGAATTTAAATTTAAATAGTGCATATCCAGCACAAACAAAGTCGCTTCATCGTTTCAATTGAATTTTTGAAATGCCTTTTAAAAATGGCTTTGTCCCCTATTTTATGAAGTAAGAAAAATAAAAGCAAAAAGTATAATCATAATCAAAAGCACGAAGTACAAGATATAAGATAACATTGTCAGCAGCACTTTTGATAGTGTTGTTTTCCCCTTAAAAAAGGAAATATAAGTCCAAAAGGTTAATGAAACCGCACAAAACAACTCTAACATTGACACAGCATCATTCTCTCCAATTACATAGATAATTGGAAGAAAAAGTAGAAATACAAGCGCTTGTTGACCCGTTAGATAAGCATTAAGTATAAGATGTTCGAAATAATTATAGCCCGCACTATTGAAAGACAAAAAAGAAGCCAACGAAAAAACAGGAAACAATACTAAAGAAAAATAGGAAGGGTGCGCCCCTAACCATTTCAAACCAACCACCACATAAGATAAAGCCAAAGCCTGATCTTCTCCATCATTTGTCATACCTTCAATCATTCCTCCAATGGAATCGCTCAAAACCGTCCCCAAACCCAACCAATAAGCCACTAAAGCATATAAGGTCGAAGCCACTAGCAAAAAGGAAATTGCCCGATAATGATTGATGCGTTTACCTGCTAAGTATTCACGAATACTATCTCCAGGTCTCGTACTTAACTCCTTGACCGTATAAAAAAAACCTTTATCCATTTGAAGTACTCCATTGCTTATCTCATTCATCAAATACCTAAAGTTAATCCTTTCGGTGCGTGATTTCTGCCCACATTGGCTACAAAATTGACCATCAACGCTATTGCCACAATTTTTACAAATAATCGTCATCTAATCGTGTTAAAAAAGGTTCGTTTGCTTGGAATTGTTTAGGTGCCCCTATTTTTAGGCAGAAAATAGGCATTTTTGTGTATGTTTTTGCTATTTTTTTT
>CAYTLX010000172.1:0-5361 GCA_964438645.1 uncultured Saprospiraceae bacterium
TGTTGACGGTGTTGCCCTTGTTTCATATTTTTGGACAATCTGTTCAGATGAATGCGGGGATATTGACAGGCTCAACCAATGTTTTGCTGCCTAGATTTACTCCAGATGATGTTTTTGGGTTGATGCTCAAAGAAAAAGTCACTTTTTTTGCTGGAGTGCCGACGATGTATTGGGCGCTCACTCATGCCCATATTAGTGAAGATGATATCGCCACCATCTCCGATAATATGCGCGTGTCTGTTTCTGGTGGGGCATCCCTTCCGGTAAAAGTATTAAAAGATTTTGAAGCCAAATTTAAAGTACCGATTTTGGAAGGATATGGGATGTCAGAAGGCTCGCCAGTGGTGACTTTTAATAAGCTGAATCGTATTCGCAAACCGGGTTCTATTGGTTCTTCAGTATGGGGAGTGGAAGTCCTTTTGGTGGATGAAAATGACCAGCCAGTTCCATTAGGCGAAAAGGGAGAATTGATTTATCGTGGTCACAATGTGATGAAAGGGTATTACAATAAGCCAGAAGCCAATGCCAAAACCTTAAAAAATGGTTGGATGCACTCGGGGGATATTGCTATTATGGATGAAGATGGTGATTATTTTATTGTTGACCGGATTAAAGATATGATTATTCGTGGCGGGTTGAATGTCTATCCAAGAGAAGTAGAAGATGTACTCATGAAGCATCCAGCGATATCCTTGGTTGCCGTGATTGGAGTAGAAGATGAAGCCTTGGGCGAAGAGATAAAAGCTTGTGTCGTCTTAAAAGAAGGGCACTCGGCGAGTCCCGAAGAGATTTCTGCTTTCGCAAAAAATGAATTAGCGGCTTATAAATACCCAAGAATTGTAGAAATTCGCTCATCTTTGCCCATGAGTGCGACAGGCAAAATCCTTAAAAAAGTGCTCAGACAAGAAGCTAAAGACGCATAGTGTATGGAATTAGACCAGATAAAGATAAATTTTGAATCGGGAGACCTATGGGCATTGAATATCACCTTAGCCATCATTATGTTTGGGGTGGCATTGGATATTAGGTTGAGTGACTTTATACGCCTACTCAAACAACCAAAGATTTTATTTGTCGGTGTTTTATCGCAGTTTTTCTTGATGCCTGCGTTGACGTTTTTGATTGTTTATCTGGTACAGCCCATGCCCAGTATTGCATTAGGGCTTATCATGGTCGGTGCTTGCCCAGGGGGCAATATCTCTAATTTTTTGAGCAAGCTAGCCAAAGGAAACTCTGCACTATCGGTGAGTTTGACCGCTTTCGCCACCTTAGCTGCCGTTATTATGACTCCATTTAATTTTCATTTTTGGGGCAACCTATACCCCCCGACACGAGCCATCTTGCGAGAAGTATCTTTGGATCCATATAGTCTGTACAGACTTATTGCGCTTATTTTGGGTATTCCATTGGTGATTGGGATGCTTGTAAGGCATTATCGGTCGCATCTGGCGGACAGGATAAGCAAGATACTCAAACCTATTTCCATTCTAGTTTTTATGGCATTTATTGTCATTGCCTTTTCAGGAAATTTGGATATTTTTGTGAAGCATATTCACTATGTATTGTTTTTGGTTATTGCGCATAATTTGATTGCTTATGCCTTAGGCTATTTTACGGCTGCAGGCTTTGGTTTGGCTCAAATTGACCGACGAACCATCGCCATAGAAACAGGAATTCAAAATTCAGGATTAGGTCTATTATTGATTTTTGAGTTTTTTCATGGTTTGGGCGGCATGATGCTTTTGGCTGCGTTTTGGGGCGTTTGGGACATCCTGTCGGGTCTGATTTTAGCTTATTTTTGGGGACGTCGTCCCGTGAAACTAGTCCGCTCAAACGCATAAAACAAAAGGAATGAAGCATTTTCTGTTCTATTTTTTTAGAGCAATTGTTAGGATTTCAATGGATTTTTCCTTTCGGAAAAGGCAATTAATCCATGCAGAGCGTATCCCACAAAAAGAGCCAGTCATCTTTCTTCTTAATCACCAAAATGGATTGGTCGATGCCTTGATGATTGCTCCATTAATCGCAAGGCCTGTTCATTTTATGACTCGGGCGGATGTGTTTAAAAATCCTTTGGTTGGTCGTTTTTTGAGAAGCATTAACCTTATCCCAATTTATAGACTACGGGATGGACGAGATACGCTTGCCAAAAATGAAGAAATATTGAAGGAGTGCGCCACACTCTTGGTGAATGGTGGAGCATTGCAGATTTTCCCGGAAGGGAATCACCATACAGATAGGCGGGTGCGTGGATTCAAAAATGGATTTATTAATATCGCTTTTTTGGCTTTGGAGCAAAATCCAAATCTTGCCCTAAAGCTAGTGCCAGTCGGCTTAAATTATGATTCTAGGGAGCAGTTTGCCGCAAGGGTCAACATCAATATTGGAGAGCCCATTGATGTCAGAGACTATTATGACCCCGAGCATCCAAAAGAAGCGATGAAAAAGCTGAATGAAGCACTCGCGGCGAAAGTTAAAACATTAACCACTCACATTGAGCCGAAGAAAGATTACAAGGAATTGTTAGAAAAATTGGAAGACGAAGGGATTGATTTTTTAGATCCAGTCGCTTCCAATGCCTTAATTAAAGCCCAAGATTTTACAGGAAACAAGGCGATCCCGAAGAAGAAAACCTTAGGTGGCTTAGTGATTTATTACCTATTTACCCTCCTAAATATCATCCCGTTATCCCTTTGGTGGAGTCGTAAAAAGAAAATCAAGGATACGGCGTTCATTGCAACCATGCGCTTTGTTTTTGTGATGGTGGTATTTCCTATTTTTTACTTACTTGTTGGCTGGGTTCTTGCGCATTTCTTTGGCACAATCTATGGGCTAATTTATATAGCATTTAGTATTTTGCTTGGATATTTGCGCAAGCAGTTGCCCTATTGGTATTAGTAAAAAAGCGTACTACTTCGTCTTTTATTTGACAAAAGCAGCCAAAATAACAATTTTTAGGATGATTTGGAGTTATTTTGTAATTCAATAAGGCGGTAAGAGCAATGATAACTCGGCTATCAGCCCCCGAATAATGACCAAAGGAACTCCATAAAAAGTAATTTATGGTTTTTCGCTCCTTGAATCCTGCAACCTTTAATAAAAACCCATGAAATCAACAAGATTCTTCTTTCTGCTGTTAGTTGCAGTCGCTTGGGCAAGTACTTCTTGCAAACACAAACCCACCATAGAAAATGTATCTATGGATCCGATGGATAGCATCCCGAATTCTGGTACGCCCTGTGATCCTGGGGTGGTTTACTACTTTCGGGATATTCAGCCCATTTTGGTCTCGAACTGTGCAGTGTCGGGGTGTCATGATAACGTAACAAAAAGAGAAGGAATTGATTACTCTAGTTTTGCTACATCCGTATCCACAGGGAAGATTAAGCCTTTCAAGCCCAATTCTAGTGACATGTACGAAGTCCTGTTTGAGTCTGGAGATGAAAAAATGCCCCCTAGTCCGCGCCCTAGTTTGACTGGTGCACAAAAAGCAATTATCAAAAAATGGATTTCGCAAGGCGCTAAAGAATATTTTTGTGATGCCAATATCGGTTGTGATTCGACCAATACTTCTTATGCGAATGATATTGTCCCTATTTTGACTAATAGTTGTACGGGATGTCACAGTGGCAGTAGTCCGACTGCTGGCGTTTCTTTGGACAACTATCAAAGTACCGCTGCTTTCGCAAATAATGGAAAATTATACGGCACTTCAGCTCATTTGTCGGGATATTCCCCGATGCCCCCTTCGGGTAGTGGATTATCAAGCTGTGATTTGGCAAAAATTAAAAACTGGGTAGAGCAAGGTGCCCCTAACAACTAAATTCAACGCTTGGCGCATCGGTTAACAATACCGTACTTGCTTGTCTTTCGTGGTGTGATGCAGCTCAGAATAATTGCAAGGGAAGCCACCTTAAAAGGACATTTATTGCAGGCGTATTCCTTCATGGATCAAAAACACTTACCTTTGCGCAAAATGGACTCATGACTTTTCGGGATTTTAATTTAAACAAACCATTATTAAGGGCTTTGGATGAAATGGGTATTGATACACCAACAACCATTCAAGAAAAATCCTTCTCTGTCATCATGTCAGGAAGAGACGTCGTAGGCATTGCACAAACAGGAACAGGTAAAACCTATGCTTTTTTGCTGCCAGCTATCCGCCAATGGACGTATGCTAAAGACCGATTTCCTAGAATTCTGATTATCGTCCCTACACGCGAACTCGTGGCACAGATTGTTGATGAAATCGAAAAACTTAGCGTCTATACGAATCTCGTCGTAGTGGGCGCGTATGGTGGCACCAATATCAAAAATCAAATTGCTGCCGTGGAAATGGGTTGTGATGCGGTGGTTGCGACTCCCGGGCGATTGCTAGACTTGTGCTTGCAAGGTGCGCTAAAGCTAAAACATGTCCGAAAATTTATCATCGATGAAGTGGATGAAATGCTCAACCTTGGTTTTTTACCGCAACTAAAAAGGGTCATTGAGTATTTACCCAAGAAAAGACAGAATCTGTTATTTTCTGCGACAATGACGGTAGAAGTGGAGGCAATTATCGAAGGTTTCTTTAATCACCCCGCTAGGATAGAAGCTGCGCCAGTTGGGACCCCTTTGGAAAATATAGCCCAATCGGTTGTTTATGTGCCTAATTTCAACACTAAAATTAACCTATTAAAACATATTTTGGGTGCAAATCCCGAATATGCCAAAGTGTTGATCTTTTGTTCTTCTAAAAAGAAGGCAGACCTTTTGTTTGATGAGATAGAATCCATTCATGGAGCCGAAACAGGGGTTATTCATTCCAACAAATCCCAAAATTATCGATTCAATTCTGTAAAAAAATTCACATCTGGAGAGTACCGAATTCTAGTCGCTACGGATATTGTAGCTAGGGGGATTGATGTGTCTCAGGTGTCTCATGTCATTAATTTTGACCTTCCAGAAATAGCCGAAAATTATATTCATAGAATAGGCCGAACAGGTCGAGCCGATAAAAGGGGTCATGCGATTTCTTTTGTCACTAAAAAAGAAGAAGCTTATCTCGCTTCGATAGAACTTTTGATGAAATATGCGATTCCTTTGCAGGACTTCCCTGAAGAAGTAGAGATTTCGGATGTATTAATCGCATCAGAAATGCCAACTTTTGCCATGAAAGATATTGTCATAAAACGTAAAGGGGATGATGCTTTGCGTGGACCTGCTTTTCACGAAAAAAAGGATAAAAACAAGAAAGTCAATCATAAAATCCGATTGAAGGAAAAAATGATGAAAAAGTATGGGAAGCCGAAAACTAGGGGGATGAAAAAGAAAAAGAAATAACTAAGTTTCGGTACAGCGGTTTAGCGGAATAATGGT
>CAYTLX010000173.1:0-5359 GCA_964438645.1 uncultured Saprospiraceae bacterium
GAAGCTCAAGCACGCCACAAGGCAGAACTTCTTGAACAGCAAAAAGCAGAAACAGCTCATAAGAATAAGGCTGTTGTAAAAGATGAAGGTCCAACGGAAGGCCCAAAAGAAACGGCTAAGGTTAGTGAAGGGATTGCTCCTAGTGATGATGATGAGACACCTAATATTCATTAAACAGTGAATGTTAATCACTCATATTGATTTGTGAGTATTTTTTCATCATTAAAACTAAAGAACATGAAGATAATTAATAAAAACCTAGCTAGGGTGTTCATATTGATTGGCTTCTTATATTCCGCTTCTAGTGTACATGCGCAACAATTTATCAAGTTTGTTACCAAACCTGTTTTAACAAAAGCGCAGCAGCATTATTTGACGGTAATTAAGGAAGAAGAAGTCTATATGGGGCACCAGTTTATTACTGTTAATCCTGAAGTTTTGAAAGAAAATTCAGCGTTAAATATATCGCTTTTTAATGCAACTGAAAGCGAATTGAATGTGAGTGAAATTAATTTTGAAGAACGCCAAACTGACAATTATTCATGGTTTGGAAAAGTCAGCCAATATCCACGAAGCTCTGTTATATTGACAAAAGTGGGAGAGCATTTGTTTGGACGAATCAAGTTTAATGGAGAAAGTTTTTCTATTATTCCTATTGGAGAAGGTTTGTATGTGCTTAGACAGGAAGACGAAAGTCGATTGCCTCAAGATGAATCTGATGATGCTTATCAGGAGATGCAGCAAGCATCTAAGGTGATTGACCGAGATGCTCCTGTTTATGACCCAGAGATATTGTCTGGCACTCCTGAAGGCTCTTTTGCCCCACCCCCAGCACCACTAGCTGGTAATTGTAAGATTCGTTTGCTTATTGCATATACGGATGATGTTGCAAATGCACATGTTGGTGAGTTAGCAGCTATTCAAAATGCAGTAGATAGTTATAATCTTTCTAATGCAAATAGCACAGTGAATCATAGAGTAGAAATAGCGAGATGTGTTGAAGTTTCCTATGCGGAAGCAACAGGGGTGTGTAGTGGGACAAATATGAAGAATGATTTTAAGGGTACTTCTGATGGGAAGATGGATAATATACATGACTTAAGGAATTATTATGATGCGGATATGTGTAGTTTGATTTTTCAAAGCACCAAACAGACCTGTGCTGGAACTTCGTTGTGCGGTTTAGCTGATGCGATTGGAGCTAGTTATTCTACTGCTTTTCAGATTACTAAGTACAGTTGTTTGGATAATAGCTTGGCACATGAATTTGGACACCTAATGAATGCTCGACATGATCCTTATGTGGACAGTACTCCTGGTGATAATCATGGAAGAACTTATGCTGCAGGCGGTTGGCGGACTCAAATGGCCTATAATAATGCTTGTACAGCTGCTGGAACTTCTTGTAGTCGGATTAAATATTGGTCAGATCCTGCCGTGAATTATCTGGGAGTGCCAACAGGAATTGTGGGGACATCTTGGAACGAAAAGGCAATGGATGCCTATGATAATACTGTTTCTGCTTTTGAATCCTATGTTATTAATAAGACGGTAAATATTGCAGATAATATTTATAATGAAGAAGAAGGAAATATCACTGCTAGCTCAACGATAGCTACGAATCCTTCTTTTGCTATTAATTATTATTCGGGCTCAGAAGGTACTTATACGGCAGGAACTTCTATTACATTGAAGCCAGGGTTTCGGGCAAGGTTTGGCTGTCACTTTAGAGCCTATTTGGATAATTGTACCAACAACTTCTTTGCTCCTGGAGATGACGATGTTGCTAGTTCTAATATAGCTGGAGATATTGGCAACTTGTCATTTGCAGATAAATTGAAGCTAGAAGGTACAGATATTCATGTGTACCCTAATCCATCATCAGGTGATTTTACACTAGCATATACAGTGATAACGGAGGATAGCCCAGTTATGATTAGCTTATATGACGTAAAAGGTCAGGTAGTTGATCAAATATTGAATCAACCAAATCACAATAAAGGTGCTTTTACTATCAAGTATAATGGAAAAAGACTAGTGAAAGGTTTGTACTATTGCCGAATGGTGACTAATGATAAGGTTGTGGTTAAGCCCATTACGATTACAGAGTAAACTGAGAGCGAATTTGTTTCTTTTGGGGATGTTTGAAAAAACATCCCTTTTTTTTTGCTTTTTCCACAAAAACGAGTAAATTTGTTACTCAATTATGATAGAAGCACTCATATCATCCAAGACAAGAGTTAAGCTACTGCTCAAATTCTTCCTGAATAGTAAGACCACATCTTACTTAAGGGGATTGGAGTCTGAATTTGGAGAGTCTTCTAATGCCATTCGGCTAGAGTTGAATCGCTTTGAAAAGGCAGGAATGTTACAGTCCTTTTCAGTAGGCAATAAAAAAATGTTTCAAGCCAACACGCAGCACCCCCTTTTTGAGCAAATCCATAACATCGTGCTCAAGCACATGGGAGTGGATAAGATTTTAGATGATGTAGTGGAGCGTCTAGGAGATGTAAAAAAAGTGTTTTTGGTCGGAGATTTGGCGAAAGGCAAAGATACTGGAGTGATAGATTTGTTGTTTGTGGGGCATTTGGATAAGGGCTATTTGGCGAAATTGGTCGATAAAGTAGAGAAACTAATCAAGAAAAAGGTCAAATACTTGATTTATGATGCTCAGGAGTTTGAACTTGTTGCTAAAAAAGACGGCTTCGTGGAGAAGTCTTTATTAATTTGGAATAAAGTATGATTAGGCAAGATGTCATAGTAATCGGAGCGGGTATCGTGGGATTATCCACAGCCATGCAATTGCTGGAAAAACAGCCTAGCCTTGCGGTGACTATTCTGGAAAAAGAATCAGATATTGCCGTCCACCAAACAGGGCACAATAGTGGCGTTATGCACTCTGGAATCTATTATACGCCAGGAAGCCTACGTGCCAAAAATTGCCAAACAGGTTATCGCCAACTCATAGATTTTTGCGAAAGCAATGATGTAGAATATGACATCTGTGGCAAAGTAATCGTGGCGGTAGATGATGAAGAAATTGACCGATTAGGGGGTGTCTATGAACGTGGGCAAGCCAATGGCTTGGAAGGGATTAAGATGATAAGCGGTGAAGAAGTCGCTGAAATAGAACCACATATTCAAGCGAAAAAAGGAATTTGGGTGCCACAAACGGGTATTGTACATTTTCCAGATGTTGCCCAAAAAATACTAGAGCGCTTTCGCAAAATGGGGGGCGAGATTGTCCTAAAAGCCAAAGTCACCAATATTTTGGCGCAAGCCGATGAAGTAGTCGTGGAGACCACTAAGGGGGCATTTCATGCGGAGCAAATGATTAATTGTGCCGGTTTGTATGCGGATAAGGTGGCACAGATGACGGGAGATAAGGTGGCGATGAGTATTATTCCTTTTCGGGGCGAATATTATCGGCTCCTTCTGGAAAAAACACATTTAGTCAAAAACTTGGTTTATCCTACGCCTAATCCCGCATTTCCGTTTTTGGGCGTGCATTTTACTCGGATGATAAAAGGGGGGATTGAAGCAGGGCCCAATGCGGTGTTTGCCTTTGCTAGAGAAGGATATTCTAATAAAAACGTTAACCTAAAAGAGTTGTTTGGCGCACTCGCCTTTGCGGGATTTAGGAAGTTGGGTAAGAAGCATTGGCGCTTCGGGCTAGATGAGATGAAGCGCTCTTATTCCAAAAAGCACTTTTATCATGCCTTGCGGCGAATGATGCCTGAATTGAAGATGGAAGACGTGGAATATTATAGAGCAGGAGTACGGGCAATGGCTTTGGGTAAGGATGGCGAAGTGGTGGATGATTTTGTCGTAAGACGCCAACAGAGAGTGTTGAATGTATGGAATGCGCCTTCGCCAGCGGCTACGGCTTGTTTGGCGATTGGAGATTATATTTCGGATATGGCTTTAGAATCTGTGGAAGTATGAAAATTGGACAAGCACATAGAAGGATTTTGGGTGATTTGCATCCCACCGAAAAGCGTTGGTTTGCTGTACGAACCCACTTTAAATGGGAAAAATTAGTCTGCGGCTGGTTGGAAAAGAAGAATATAGAAGTATATTTGCCATTACTCCATGTGGTGCGTAGGTATGCAAGTAGAACAAAGCGCGTACAATTACCCTTGATTAATAACTTTGTTTTTGTAAAGATTACAGAGTCTGAGTACGTGAAGGTATTGGAAACAGAAGGCGCCATATTTTTTTTGAAGGATGCCAAGGAGTTAAAGTCGATTCCCGAAAGGGAGATTGCCATACTAAGGCTAGTCGTAGGAGAAGAGATTGATCCAAGTATAGATGTAGCGCCGATTAGCTATGATGTAGGGCAAGAAGTGGAGATTGTGCGTGGACAATTGGCAGGGATGAAGGGCAAGTTAGTCGAACAGAAGGGTAAGAAGAAATTTGTGGTGCAGTTGACAGGGGTAGAGTTGGAGTTGAGAATGGAGATTAAAATGGA
This sequence comes from uncultured Saprospiraceae bacterium, assembly GCA_964438645.1. Classification (GTDB taxonomy): domain Bacteria; phylum Bacteroidota; class Bacteroidia; order Chitinophagales; family Saprospiraceae; genus HyVt-613. The sequence continues at coordinate 4,472 of CAYTLX010000173.1, forward strand.
TATGATACGCCCATTGGTGTGATATAAGTGTTTTATTTTGCGGAGAAGGCTCTTTTGCGTACAAAAGCCCTTCTCCCCATAAGTTTGAGTGTTTTTTTACGGAAGTTGTCCCGACTTATCGACGGCGAAGCCATGTTTGAAGGTTAAAGGTAAAGGGTTAAAGGTAAAAGGCGATGTCCTTGGCTTTTTTACTTCTAACTAAAAGTTATTTATGGTCACAAGCTCTCGGTTGCCCTGAAAATTTAAGTAAGTATGAAACTAGCATGTCGCAATACCGTTAAAGTGGCAAAACTTTAATCATATGTATAATGGGTTATGAAGGATTACGGGTTTGGCAGGAGGCGATGGATATTGTGGATGAGATATATACCTTGATAAGAGTTGGTGAATTGGCAAAAGATTTTGATTTAAGAAGTCAAATGAGACGAGCAGCTGTGTCTATTCCATCTAATATCGCGGAAGGCGACGAGTTAGACACAAATAAGCAAGCTAATCGACATTTTTATATAGCACGTGGATCCGCTGCGGAATTGAGAACACAAGTTACCATTGCGAGAAGACAAGGGTACATCAATGAAATAACAGAATTGGCATTGAATGAAAGATTAAAGATGATTTCAAGAATGCTCTATAAATTAATAAAAGCAAGACAGTAATCCTTTATTTTTAACCAACCCCCCCAAACCCTTGACCCAAACCCTTGACCCTTAACCCTTAACCTATCAAATTCATGAAAGGAATAATACTAGCTGGTGGATCCGGCACCAGACTCTACCCTATTACGAAGGCCATATCTAAGCAGTTGATGCCGATATATGACAAGCCGATGATTTATTATCCGTTGTCGATATTGATGTTGTCGGGGATACGAGAAATATTGATCATTAC
>CAYTLX010000174.1:0-5351 GCA_964438645.1 uncultured Saprospiraceae bacterium
GGATTACTATATGTAACCGTCACATCATAGGTGAATGTATCATCATTGGGGTCACTTGTCCCATTATTATTACAAGCTGAAATATTACTGATTGTAACAGCCGTAATACTGCAAGCAGGTCCAGGATAGTTTTCACTTCCAGGATTGTCATCGGCTAGACTTTGCCAAGCACTGCCATCCCACGCAATAGAATGACCAACTGGCGTAGATGATCCTTCACTGATGCCAACATCAGTGCTAGTTTGACCATTAGCAGCACCAGCGGTTGCTGTAACCGTTCCTTCGTAGGATATGAATTGAATGAGTGTCCCTGAATTGCTTAAAGCAATCCCACTTTTGGAGTTGAAAATAGGTGATGGGTTCCATACATAGTAAGAACCGCAAGTCCCGGCAGTGGCTGTAAAATTATCTAAGGTCTCGGTGCGATAAATCGTCCCATTTCCCCGATGCAAATCAACCTGCCATAACGATAAGTCTGCTGGTTGTGGGTTGGGCAAATAAATTTCGACAAACTCACCAACATCGCCACCAGAATTATCATAATGAAATTCATTGATATTCTGCGCGAGCAAAGGTGAAGTAGAAAGAAAAAGAAGTAAATTGACTAAAATAAAGCCAATGCTGGATGTAAAAACTTTCATAGTTAAGGAAGTTTAATCTGTTGTGTGGAAAGAAGACTTGCGATTTGTGTGGACGTATAAAGATTGAAGTAAGATGAATTACTTCTAAAAAGGAGACTAGCAGATACACGAAAAACAGGCCATAGAAGAACTCTATGGTCTAGCTGAATTAGACGAAGTCGAATGTTCATGGTTCGCAATTTGTTAGTTTACAAACCGGTCGTTGGGAAACGATAATTTATTGTTACAACAAATATAAGGTTATAACAGGAGTTATGTCTCGGTATTAGTATTAAAAAATGGTTAAGAAAGAGAAAATACCATAGATTTGGTAGGTGAAAAATATAAAGCCCATCAATACGAAATAGATGGGCTTTATAAAAATGTTTTTACTACCAATTATGGGTTATTCTATAAAAAGCATTCTTCTTGTCGAAACACTCTTTTCCGTCTGTAATTGATAGAATAAAATGCCCGATTCACGCAAATCAGCCTTCTGGATAGTTACTTGATTTTGACCTTTCGGAAAATCCTTTGTTACCTGATGGATTAATCTTCCCGAAGCATCGAAAAGCTACCATCATTTTAGGCAAGAGATAGAACTATTATTTACGACCCAATCATTTTGAATGAATTTTTTGTTGTTATCCTGTTATGTAACTGTTTAGGTGCCACAAATTTTTGCCATAAAATGTCCTTTTTGCGCCTGTTTTTGCTATTTTTTTATCACGTAGCGGTGCTACGCTTCAAAAAAAATAGCTTCAACATACACAAAAATGCCTATTTTCTGCCTAAAAACAGGGACACCTAAACAGTTATCCTGTTATTTTACATTTCCAATAATTATGTGCAACTTTGCAATCTAAAATACAAAAATGAATTTAGATCCATCGGATTTATTTGAGAAGTTAGAATATGACAAGGTGCGTGAGTTGCTTGCGCAAAAATGTTATGGGGAAGCAGCCGTTGAGTGGTGTAACCACCTAGAGCCTTCGGTTGTTTTTGACGATATTTTGTTGGGATTGAAGGAAGTGGATTCTTACAAACTAGGCATGGAGCAAAATCATCTTTTGTCGCTTTCTTCTTACGAATTAGCGGATGAAGCATTAGAGATGTTGGAGATAAAATCTTATGTATTATCCATTGATGACTTTCGTAAAATAACCAATACTTTGCGGATTATTGACCGCATTCTAAAATATTTTAATCGAGAACGTAAGGAAGAGTATGCGATACTTTGGGATATTGTAAAGGACTTGCCATTTGATGCCATTTTGTTGAGAGATATTGATAGAGTCATTGATAGTGAAGGAGTTATACGTCCCGATGCTTCTCCAGAGCTTTTGGCGATTCATCATAAAAAGGAAGCAAAGGAGTTGGCTTTGGCTCGGGCTTTCCGCAAGGAAATAGCGGCACATAGAAAAAATGGACATTTGGCGGACTCTATTGAAAGTTATCGAAATGGACGCCGAGTCTTGGCTGTACCCGCAGAGCATAAAAGAAAAGTTCGGGGGATTATTCATGATGAATCTGCCACGGGGCGCACCGTCTATATTGAGCCAGAAGCGGCCATTTTAATCAACAATGATATTGCGGATTTGATGGCGCAACGTAAACAAGAAATCTATCGACTGCTAGAAGCATTAAGTGCTCGCTTGCGCGAAATCATTCCAGATATACGGCAGTATCAATATGTAATTACCCGATTAGATGTGATTCAGGCGAAGGCATCGCTTGCGCTAAATATGGACGCAGTCATGCCTGTGCTAAAAGAGAAACCTTTGTTGGGTATTATTCAAGGTTTGCATCCTTTGCTGTATCTGAAAAATAAAGCACTTAATAAAGAAACAGTGGCGTTTGACTTGGCTTTGCACGGGCAGAATAGAATTTTAGTCATTTCTGGGCCTAATGCTGGTGGAAAATCCATCACCATGAAAGCGGTTGGGTTGATGCAATTAATGGTTCAATCTTCCTTGTTAGTGCCTGTCGATAAGGTGTCTGAGTTTGGGATTTATCGCAAGATATTTACGGATATTGGGGATCAGCAATCTATTGAAGATGATTTGAGTACATATAGTTCCCGCTTGCGCAATATGAATAATTTTATCCGAAAGGCAGATAAACAGACATTGGTCTTGATTGATGAGTTTGGCTCGGGAACAGATCCGAAAATTGGGGGCGCTATAGCCGAATCTTTATTACGGGCTTTTAATGATAAAAAGGTGATGGGCGTGATAACGACACACTATCCTAACTTAAAAATTTATGCTTTCCGCAATCGGGGCATATTGAATGGTGCCATGGTTTTTGATAAAGAAAATCTTGCGCCCACTTATCGCCTAAAAATTGGACAACCAGGCAGCTCCTATGCCTTCGAAATTGCCAAATCCAGCGGGCTTAGTGATGATATCTTAAAATATGCTCGCAAAAGAACAGGAAAAAATGAACGCCAAACAGATGACTTGTTGATTGCGCTGCAACGGGAAAAATTAGAAGTAGAAGAAAAATTAGCCGCCTTAAAAGCTAAAGAAAAAGAAATTGACATCTTGGTCAAGTCCTACAGCAATATGAAGGGGGATTTGGACTATAAACGTCGAAAAATCAAGTTGGAAGCTAAAGAAAAGGATTTGCAAGTGGCTGGAAAGGCCGATAGAGAGCTACAAACCCTTATTCGTAAGCTCCGAGAAGAAAAGAATATTGAAAAGGCCAAGAAAATTGCGGAAAAAATCAAGCAAGAACGCAAGCAAATTGCCAATGAAGTGGGTCAATTGAATGATGAAATTTTTAAAGCTACCGAAACGCAGGTCGAAATCTCTAAATTGGAGATTGGTGGCTATGCCAAATTTCGCGCAAGCGGAGCAACGGGTATCATCGAGGAGATTCGGGGCAAAAAGGCCGTATTATTGATCGGAGAAATGCAGGTGACGGCAAAATTAGCCGATTTGGTGGCTGTCCCTAATCCTTCATTGCCCACCATCAACCGTATTCACAAGGATTTAGCGACTAGAGACGGACAATATGAATCTAAGATTGATATTCGTGGTATGGCCATTCATGACGCCTTGTTTACTCTAGAGAAATTTGTGGATAATGCTATTTTGAAAGACACGCCTGTACTGCGTATATTGCATGGGAAAGGGACAGGCGCACTGCGTAAAGCCGTGAGACAAAAATTAAAGGAATATGGCGCCATGTTGGTCAATATCTACCATCCCGCCGAAGAATTAGGAGGAAATGGGATTACCATGGTAGAATTGTAGGTAGAGCAATTCACGAATTCGCTCTACCTACGATTGCAATATAAAAATCAATCCTACGTTGTCAATCTATCGCCTATATTGGTCATTTTTGCGCAAGCTGCAAAACTCAATACCATGAAAAAAGTCTTACTTCTATCTTTACTTTTCTATATTTTTCTTGTTTCATGTAATCCAAAAGTTGTCCCCGTTGTGGTGCCCCCGATGACGGATACCGATACCGATTTTGGCTATTGGCAACATAGTCCGATACATCCCGAAAATGGTGAAAAAGTTACTTTTCAGCTAAATGCATGGGATGAATCGTTGATTTCTAAGGTGGAATTGGAAGTATATGAATATACGTTATACAAAAATGACAAAGGGTTACCTTCCAAAAAACGACGTACCACAGGCTTGAATGGACATCAGAAAACGTGGACATTTAAGCGTCCGCAATATGAAGTTAAATTGGCTTATACTGCACCCAAATCCTTCGGAAAGCATACCAATGTAGAGTATATTTTTCATGTAACCAATGTGCAAGGGAATGTGAGTTCGAGATTTGCGACATTTGATGCGGGTGATTCTCCTTGGCCTAATGACAAAATTTTATTGTATGCCACTTCTCCCACTTTGATGAAGCATTCTATCAATATTGCTTTTATTAAGGATATAGATTTTGGAAATGATTGGAAAGGCTTTTTAACCGATGTCGAAAAACTCGTTTACAAAGGATATTTTGGCAACAATATGATAAAGAATCACAAAGATAAATGGGCGTTTTACTATACAAGTGAAGCTGTAAATGGCTATGATATCGCCTATAAAACCTTGCGGAAAGAGATTTTTCCTGACTTTTTGACAGAATATAAGATTGAAGGGATTGATGCCTACGGCTTGTTGCATAAAACCCCTTTTAAGGATGGAGCTTATTTGATGGGTAATTTGACTTTCCTTTCGTCAAATATGTTTACTTCGGAAAGTTATAATATCGGTACCGCGGTGCATGAAACGGCACATGCGATTTTTAATCTGAGTGATGAATATGAAGGTTGTGTCTGTTATCAACCCGCTACAGGAGCGAATATGTTTACGTCCTTGGCTGGTTGTGATGCCTTTAATGAGAAGATTGGAGTGGGAAAGGGGCATTGTACGACGATTAAAAATTATAAGGGAGATAATTGGTATATGGCAGAAGAAAGTGTCTATTTTACGACGAGTGAAGAATGTCATAATTATGCTTCCGCAAATGGTTTTGGCGAAAATGATTGCTCTACTTTTATTGATGTGGACAATACACTTTCGTATCGTTCAGAAAGTGGGCTTTGCATCATGCAAGACGATGGAGATGCGATTATCCGTGATTTTAAGCCCGCCTGTAGTTTTGTGATTGAGCAACAGTACAAACAGATGGATGATTTGTCAACAGCATCTATTGTCCCAGGTACGGGTTATGAAAATATTTTTGGTTATGAACCTGTAGTGCTCATGG
>CAYTLX010000175.1:0-5338 GCA_964438645.1 uncultured Saprospiraceae bacterium
CAAACGATAAAATACCATGTGGGCAGTTTATTTTTAGATAGCTTGTCTGGTACGATGAATTTATCCATTGACTTACCTTGCGGAATGTCTATCCAAAACCCCGTGGATTGGAGTTTTGCGGGAATAGCTGCAACCAATGTGGACATCTCTACCATTGGAGACAATACATTAATTGAACTATCCTACCCATTGCCTATGCCTGACACATCAGGCTATGTAGCCATCCCGATCCTGTTTATCAAAGACACCATCTGCTATCCCGATGTAACCAGCCCCAAAGATAGTCTTTTGAGCTCTTGCGATAATATATGTGTTGGGCAAGCTGGCTGCGACAAAACAAATACAGGAGCCACCATCAATGCAAGTGTTTCTTTAGCACTGGATTCAAGCTGCACATCCATTTGCCACTTGCAAGACTGTAATCAATTTATCACTACTTTTGATGGCAGTATATCAGGCGTCTGCATTGACACCGTGCCTGGATATGCTAGCTATTCTTTTGATTTTTTCCGAACCACCTACGGACAAGCCGATAATGATGACAATCACGAACCCGATGTTTTGGGAGCGATTGACCTAAACGCCATACGTACAGACCGTGCCATCTATGGCGATAGCTTACATGCTGATATTCAAGGAATTGTCATCACCGACTTACCCAATATTTCTTTTCCAAATGGATACATCAAATATAGGATAACTCCTGATTCTTCTTTTGGCATCCAGCCTAGTTTAAAGGCAGGTGAACTAAAACAATTGCTTGACCCCATTACGGGTTTCCAAAATTTCAATGCAAGCATACGCATTTTTGACAAAAGCGCTGGCGCCTACTACTCCTGCCCAGCCGTACCAGATGGTAACCCACCTATACTCGAAGGTCTAACTCTGCTATACTATTACGACATCTCTCCGCTCTCTTTGGTTGCCGCAGGAGGAAATGTGCCGCAAAATTATCAATACGAGAAAGGAGATTCCATTTTATTTGAAGCAGATTATCGGATTAATTACAACTTCAATAATGGCTCTGCTTTTGGCTTTCACAGCTTACTTCTATCTCCGACTATCTTCCTTACGGAAAAACCAAACCCGACCCCTGAAGACTTATTTGCTTGTAATTGTCAAGAAAAAAGACTTGAAGTCGCCAACATCACTTACTTCACTCAAAATGGTTTTTCTAGTGCTATCGACATCTGTGAAGGAGAAACCCAAAATGGCGGCGTATTATTTCCTTTTTATTACGGTGTTTTCCCCAATTTTTTCCCCAATGAATACCGAAAAACCGCTATAATCACTCAACTAAAAATACCCAAAATTGAAGGCTTAAAACTAAAAGAAAGCTACATTGAATTTGCCACTCTAAATGGTCAATATATTTTAGACTATCCAGATTCTACGGTCATACATTATAGCTCCATAGATCCCCAGCCGATTACTTTTCCGAATGAAGACCAAGAAGGTTACTACGTCTTCAACCTAAGTGACTTCCCCGAATTATTTTGGGATGACAATGTATATATTCGCATAAGAATTAACTATGAGAACTTAGGCTGCAAATTTATCGGAAAAAATAATTACTTAGGGCTGCTAACCAGTGATTTAGTGCCACAAAATAACGCTTATCACACCCAAATTGACAGTACCGTCTTTGTTAGATTAAGAGGCAAACAGCCCGCTTTAGATCTAGACTTTGAGCTGTGCGACAAACTCGAACTCAGCGATAGTATTTCTTGGCAATTTTCTATCAGTAACGCCCAAAACCAATTTTGCCCCAATACTTTAGTGGCGGATGCGCCCAATGTCTGGATTTTACCTACGACAGCCAACGGATTAGTCGATGGCTATCATTTATTTAACCAGGTGACTGGACTGGAGATACCGAGTCAAAACGGTATTTTTGCCCTTGATTCTCTGCTCCAATGTGACACCATTCATTTGATTTTAACCGCCACCAATCACGATTGCGCCCCAGCAGACGTAATTTTCAAATATGGCTGGAATTGCACCCCCTTTACCGACCCCATCGAAACCCCATGTGTCTCTTCCGAGAAAACTTGCCAAGTCACTTCACCGCCAGGAGTTATTGATTTAATTCCTGACACCACTGCACTTTCGGCGGGGCTTTGTGAAGACATGCCTTTCTCCTATATCGAAGTATTTGATGCCGGTCTTGGTGCTGTTTTTGATGTCACCGTCAATGCACAATTACCGCCAGGTCTAATCATCAATACGGGCACTAGTGAAATCGAATGGCCAACAGGAAGCGGCAATTTTATCCCTATTAGCGACCCAACAGACTTGAGCAATGGACTCTATCAATGGAATGTAACCGATGCCTTAGACACCTTAAAACATGGGCTCCCTGGCGTTAATTCATCCCCAGCCAACTCTGCCACTATCCGATTCAAAACACTAACGACTTGTGACTTTATTTCTGGTTCTTTTATTATTTATGCGGCTTCCGCCAAAAAAGTATGCAGTCTTCCAACAAATACCATCGCAAAAATAGGCGAGCCCTTAAATATCACCAACGTATCCGCCCCCTACTCTACGGCCATTACCATAGGCTCGGACGGTCAACCGGGCTGCTCGGACAGTTTATCTATTAATGTAAACCTGAGCTTTTCTGACACCACAGGAAGCGATGATGGCTTGTATGCGCAGCTTCCTTTAAACACCACTTACGTACCTGGATCTTGTTCAGGAAATTTTCCTAATTGCGAGCCGACCATTTCGGGCAATGAACTCAGTTGGATTTTACCGCAAGGGGTCACTTCCGCAAATTTATCTTTTAAAATTATTGGATTTTTGGGGCAAGACTGCCAATCGGTCGCCATTCCTTTTTATGCCACCACTCAAGCCAATGTACTTTGTATTGGCTCCAACCAAAATTGTAATATTAAAATTCAGACAGGGGCACAGATTACGACCATCAACATCGAAAAACCTACTTTTTCCATCAATTCATTTATGGCTCATCCCGTTGCCGGAAATAATCAGTTGGTGGACCTAGACATTAGCATTCAAAATGTCGGCATCCGGAATACACTTCCCATTAACGCAAAATTATATTATGATAATGACGGAGATGGCAGTCTATCCGCAGGAGACGCATTTATTCAGGCCTTTTCTTTTAATGAATTTTTGGATAATGGAGATGCCACCGTTTTGACTATTTTTGCGCAAGCGATAGCCCCATCGGATGCGTGTAAATTAATGATGGTCATCGGTGAGCCCGAAAATTGTGTTTGTGCGACCACCACCCTAAGTATTCAGACACCGATTTTTTATCCCAATACAAAAATAGACACTATTTGCTCAGGTGAAATGATTTCGATTGGACAGCCAGCCATCGCTGGTCACAATTATCAATGGGAAACCAATAATGGCATTGCCTGCTTAACTTGTTCAGAGACCAATTTCACGCAAGTGAATGAGACTTTCAATGCCATCACACACCATCTAATATTAAAGGACAATGCCGATTGTTTGGTCAGTTTTGAGTATGTCATCACGGTATTACCGAAGCCCAGAATTTGGTCTGCAGACGACCAAATTTGCCAAGGAGACATCGCCACTTTGGTCGCATCTGACGGGGGCATTTACCAATGGCAAGGCGAAGGAATCACCGACCCCAATCAACAAATCCAGATGGTAAGCCCCATGTCAACTGGGCTCTACACCGTGACCGTTATAAACGAAAAAGGCTGCCAAAACACTGATTCTGTGCTGGTTATGGTCTTGGCGAACCCAATTGCGGACGCTGGAGCAGATGTTTCAATCTGCCAAGGCAAGACGGCTCAATTAAACGCTAATGTCGCCGCAGGGTTGAATATTACTTGGACGCCAGGATTTCCAAAATTAGACAATCCTAGCATCTCCAATCCCAATATCCTAACAGCAGAAAACACCACTTTTACATTGACGGTTTCTAACGGAACCTGCTCCGCATCTGATGACGTGAATGTCAACTTTTTTGACGGCGTAGGACTAACGATTAGCCAAGACACGGCGATCTGCCTTGGCGATACAGCCACCATCACCGTTAGTGGTGCGGACTCCTATGTATGGACACCCAATATCTCTGGCATGTGCCAAAACACGGACTGCTCCACCATAAAAGTCTCGCCCACGTCAAGCCTTCACCTTTCGGTAAAAGGAATGACCATAGCAGGTTGTACAGATACAATTGGCGTCAATGTAACCATCATTGAAGACACTTTATTTACTAACACGGCTTTGAATATTTGTAATGGCTCAAGTGTTATTCTTTTTGGTCAAACGGTCAATACAGCTGGCACTTATTGTGATACCATCGAGCACGCCGCAGGTTGCTATGAAGTCAAATGCATCAATGTGAGTTTGCTCGACAGTATCTCCGTGACGGACACTGCACAAATTTGTGCGGGAAGCAGCTACCTTTTCGGCAATCAAACATTAACCGAATCTGGAACTTACTGTATCGACACCGTCAGCTCAACGGGATGTGATAGTTTGTACTGCCTTACATTGACGGTACTGCCGAGTCCATCCATTTCCATTGCGCCCACCGAAGGTTTTATCAAAATCGGAGATAGCTTACAGCTTGAAGTCATGGGAAACAATATCAGTGCGATTTGGTCGCCCAACGAAGCCATTAGTTGTACCGAATGCCTAAACCCAATCGTTTCACCTAGCCAAACTATGTGGTATTATGTCCAAGCAACTGACCAAAATGGTTGCCAATCCATAGACTCCATTTTGGTGAGTGTCCAAACCCTATGTGATTTAGATGTCGAAATCCCCAATGCCTTTACCCCAAATAATGATGGCACTAATGATTTTTTCAGAATAGCTAATCTTAGTCCCAATCTCGAAAATGTCCATATCGACGTTTTTAGTCGATGGGGCAAAAAGGTCTTTTCAGGAAAAGGCAACAGTGGATGGGACGGAAAATATAAAGGTAAAGAGTTACCAGCCGATGCGTATGTGTATTTGATTGTATTGGATTGTGCGGGTGGAGAGAAGAAAAAGTTGAAAGGCGATGTCACGCTATTGAGATAGTTTACGAAGTGGCTCAAATTTCGGTACAGCGGTTTAACGGCAAAATGGCATAACGATAACGTATATGCTTATCTCTAGGGGTGCAGACCTAACATAAAAGACTAAGAATCAAGGTGTTGCCCCATAAAACACACCCATATAAGCGGCAAGCGCCTGAGTGCACTAAAAAGTCCGCTTGATGATTTGGATAAATGAACAGAAAGCCCTAGATTTGTAAAAATAACTCCCAATTTTCTTGGTAGTTATTTCCTGAATGAGCGATAACTCCTAAGAAAGTTGGGGGTATGTCAAGTTGGCA
>CAYTLX010000176.1:0-5338 GCA_964438645.1 uncultured Saprospiraceae bacterium
CAATTCACGAATTGTCTCTACGACATAGGCACAATTCACGAATTGTCTCTACGACATAGGCACAATTCACGAATTGTCTCTACGACTAATGCCCTATTATTATACCTTTTGCCGTTAAATCTACGTACCGAAAGTGGAGTTATTTAATATGACAACTAAAATACCTGTACTTTTGCCGCTTGCTTTTTAAAAATCGAACATGGAATTTGTAAGAAAAAGAATGGCAAACATCAAAAATGATGTTTTGTCGGGTTTAACGGTAGCCTTGGCATTGGTGCCAGAAGCCGTCGCTTTTGCTTTCGTTGCAGGCGTCGATCCACTCGTGGGGCTATACGCTGCCTTTATGATTGGCTTGATAACATCCATTTTTGGTGGAAGACCTGGGATGATTTCTGGTGCAACAGGCGCACTGGCGGTGGTGATGGTCACTTTAGTCGCCAAAGGAAATGCCATGGGACCAGAAGACGAACAGTTAGGGTTATACTATTTGTTTGCGACAGTGATTTTGATGGGTTTTATCCAAATGGCGGCAGGTTTTCTGAAGTTGGGAAAATTTGTACGCCTGATTCCGCATCCCGTAATGATGGGTTTTGTTAATGGCTTGGCGATTGTGATTTTTCTATCACAGATAGGGATGTTTAAGCAAGTGGAGAAGGATCCTTACGGAAATTCTAAATTTGTCACCGAGTCCGTTGTGAAAAAATATAATGTCAAAGGCAACGATGTGGTAGATATGGAAACAGGGACCTTATTATTCCGAAAGGAAGGAAATAAACTCATTAACCCTAAGACGGAAGAAGTGATGTTGGAGATTGCGGACGGACAAGTTTTTAGTGCCGATAAGCATCAGGTGAAATACAATATCACCGATGACGGTATTTATACCATTGAGAAAATAGGGAAAGCAAAAGCTTTTTTGCCCCAAAATCAGCTTTTGTGGATGTTAGGCTTGGTTTTATTGACCATGTTTTTGATGTGGGGACTTCCGCAGCTTTCGCCAAAAATACCAGAAGCTTTGGTCGCCATTGTGGTGGTTAGTTTGATCGCTATTTTGGGGCATCTGGATGTCGCAACGGTTGGTTCTTTTATCCGAGATGGGGGAGGAGAAGGCCTTAAAGGTGGTCTTCCAACATTTCAAAAAGATATTTTTACGAAAGTACCTTTTACTTGGGAGACCTTTAAGTTTATCGGGCCTTATGCATTAATCCTTGCGGCAATAGGCTTGATTGAGTCCTTGATGACGCTAAATTTGATTGATGAAATTACCGAGACCCGTGGAAACTCGAATAGAGAGTGCGTGGCACAAGGCGGTGCCAATATAATTACGGGATTATTTGGTGGTATGGGTGGTTGTGCGATGATTGGGCAATCATTAATTAATATCAAAAGTGGCGGACGAACTCGAATTTCTGGCATTGTTGCCGCAGTGACCTTGTTGATTTTCATTTTATTTGCATCGGGTTTGATAGAGCAAGTACCGATTGCAGCATTGGTAGGGGTTATGTTTATGGTGGTTATCGGAACGTTTGCCTGGTCTAGCTTTAGAATTTTGTCAAAAATACCGATGATGGATGCCTTTGTTTTGGTTCTAGTGTCGGCGTTGACAGTCATGTTTGACCTTGCCATAGCGGTTATTGCTGGGGTAATCATTAGCGCCTTGGTTTTCTCTTGGGAGAATGCCAAGCGAATTCGTGCTAGAAAATCAGAAAAAGACGGCGTAAAAAAATACGAAATTTTTGGTCCCTTATTTTTCGGAAGCATCCAGATGTTTAATAGCAAATTTGATGTAGCAGGAGATCCCGATACGGTAGAAATCGACTTTATTGAATCCAAAATCTCTGATCATAGTGGATTAGAAGCCTTGTTTTCTTTAGTGAATAAATATGAAAAAGCAGGTAAAACAGTGCGCTTAAAACACTTGAGCGAAGATTGCAAAAGACTTTTGCGCAAGGGCTCTTCTAAGTTTGAAGAAGTGATTATTGATGCGGTGGATGATCCTAGGTACTATGTGATGTCAGATGCAGAAAGTGATGTTGACTTTAAAGCTGTTTAGTGTAAACACGGAACAAATTGGTTTGCCAGTCATCCTGCGTTAAATTTAGCGAATCTCTTTGCAACAATACTCGCCGATGCGATGCATCGATTGTGCTTTTAGCTTCGACTTGCGCAAAATTTGCCAGCAGCCTACTCTTGAAAACCAAATCGTTCTATGTATAGTTGATGCATTTATCGACCTTTTTAAGGAGACAATAAACAATTGTGAGATTTTTCAACAGTTCCATGGAACGTATATAGAGCCATGAGACGCTCAAAATGATTTTTTTGACCAAGAATTATTTTACGCAAGTGATCATTCGCACACTTCAAAAATTTCGCGAGCAGTTACCTGTCCAAGTTCATTTATCCAAAAAACGGCCGCAACAGGACAGCCTTTTGGTCCCACAGAGTCCGAATAGTAGCGATAGTCAAACCCAAAATCTACTGGCTCGCCTAAGATATGTTTTAGGGTCAGTGTATCTGCTTGGGTAGGTATTTGCCTAAAGGCTGCTTTAAGGCTGGCAATATCCCCATATTTTTGGTAATGCGCACTTGGGCTAAGTTTGGGACTGCACGAGGCTAGCAATAAAAGAAAAAGGATATTTGGAATTTTCATTGGTTGGGGTTTTCCATTTAACGTTTTTTGATAGATTACATTATGATTAGGACAATGGTTCTGTTGTTTTTGACGTGAAAAAAGAGAAATAAACTCAATAAACACGGGCTTTTTTCTATTTAATTTAACGCCATTTAATGTTTTGGGCTAAGTAGGTTTGTTGTGTGAATACGGAGGCGTAGCAGGTCACGGTGGTGAACGACCGATCCCGTAGGGTCGGATGCGGCAGCAGCCGAAGGGAGAGAACGGCGGTAGCCGACTACAACACAGCTTTCATACTCCTTCAAATTTTGTTTTAATCAAGGAAGTAGTTGGAGGCGTGGCAGGCTACGTCGCAGCTTTTGATTTTTTACCGAAGTATTGATTAGAAGTAATATCACAAAAAAAATAGCATTTGGAGCTCCATTAAGCCTTTGTTATGTCACATTGTGGAACATTTCCTCCCATCTAATAGTTAACCCCACTATATTTGCACCTAAATTTTGAATAGCATGAGTGAAGCACTAAATGATTTATGGAAAAATATGGGAAGGAGATATCAATCTCACCCATGGCATGGTATTAATATTGGTGATGATGCACCAGAAGTAGTCATGTCTTTTATCGAAATGACCCCACACGATTCCGTAAAATATGAGATTGATAAGCAATCTGGATTCTTGAAAGTGGATCGTCCACAAAAATTCTCTAATATTGTCCCTGCTCTTTATGGATTCTTACCACAGACCTATTGTGCGGAAGAAGTGGCAGACTACTGCATGTTAAAAAGCAGTCGAAAAGGAATTGTTGGGGATGGAGATCCATTGGATATTGTTGTATTGACAGAGCGTAATATTGCACACGGAAATATCATTGTCCCTGCAATCCCTATCGGCGGTATCCGTATGATAGATGATGGAGAAGCGGATGATAAAATTATTGCCGTCTTAAAAGGCGATGAAACCTATTCTTGGAATTCACTTGCAGATTGTCCAGAGTCTATCATTAATCGGATTAGACACTACTTCTTGACATATAAGACGATTCCGGGAGAATCTCTGAATAGAGTAGAAATAGCCGCAATTTATGGTAAAGAAGAAGCGATGGAAGTCATCAGACGTTCCCAACGGGATTATGACAATCATTATGGCGGCATCGAAGAAAAAATGCAAAAGGCGACAATTAATGTCATCCAAAAACACAAGTAGAGACAATTCACGAATTGTCTCTACGACATAGGCACAATTCACGAATTGTCTCTACGACCCAGGCACAATTCACGCATCGTAGTAGAGACAATTCATGAATTGTCTCTACGATGATGCCACATCAATCGGTTTCAAAGAATCCGTTTCATGCAACACCCGTTCCCACGCCCACGCCGTCGCCATGATTTCATCGATTCCCCGTTTTGGAACCCAACCTAAAGCATTTTTTGCCTTGGTATTATCTGCATAGATCGCAGCGGCATCACCTTCTCGCTGTGGGCCTAAACGGTAATTTAGGTTGATACCCGTATGTTTTTCAAAAGCTTTGATGGCTTCAAGCACGGTTACCCCTTCACCTATGCCAATATTAAAGACTTCTGCGCCCCCTAGTTTGCGGTCACTTAGCAGATACTGAATGGCTTTAGTATGTGCATTGGCGATGTCCATAACATGGATGTAATCCCTTACACAGCTTCCATCACGAGTAGGGTAGTCGGTGCCATGCACCATCATGTGGTCACGCTCACCAATAGCGGTTTCTGCGATGACAGGAACCAAATGAGTATTTTTGACCAAAGGCGCTTCACCTATAATTCCAGATTCATGAGCACCTGCTGGATTAAAGTAGCGCAAAAGGATGGCGTTCGCAGATTTTTGAGAGACGGTATAATCTTCGATGATTTCTTCGCCCATTTGCTTGGTTCTAGCATAGGGACTTTCTGCTTTTCCCAAAGGAGTACTTTCTAACACGGGTAAGGCATCGCAGTTACCATAAACCGAGCAAGAAGAAGAGAAAATCAAGTTATCAACTCCATATTCATTCATACAATCTAGCACATTGACCAAGCTGTCAAGGTTATTGCGGTAGTATTTAGTAGGAAATAGAACAGAGTCATTGACATAGATATGTGCCGCAAAATGGATAATGCCCACTATATCTGGATTTTCTACAAAGACCACTCGTACTTTATCTAAGTCCGTCAAGTCCACCTGGTAGTTTTTGACAGAGATATTAGTGATTTTTTTGATTCGTTCAAGTACTTGAGTGCCATGGCAATTCGAAAAATTGTCGATGGTGATGACTTCAAAGCCATTGTCAATCAAATCTACCACCGTATGGCTGCCGATATATCCCGTTCCGCCAGTAACTAAAATCTTCATATATTATTTCGTGTTAGGTCTTGCGACAAAATGAACTAATGTCACTTGTTAGGTGCAAATATAGTTCTTTTACGAATTACCTTTTTGAATGTTTTAATAAAAGGGCTACATTTGTGCCATGCCACAAAGAGTCAAATTTCCTATTTCGGCAATTATTACCACTTATAATGAAGTCGATCATATCGAGCAGGTATTGGACACCTTGTCTTGGGCGGATGAAATCATTGTCGTGGATTCCTATAGTGATGATGGGACGGTGGAGCTTGCGCAAAAAAAAGGGGCCAAGGTATTGATAAATCAATACCATAGCCCCGCTTCTCAAAAAAATTGGGCTATA
>CAYTLX010000177.1:0-5330 GCA_964438645.1 uncultured Saprospiraceae bacterium
CTATTTGCCATACCGTTCCCGCTTATAAGGGGTATAAGAAGGGGTTGATGAATGCGATAAATAGGGAATTTTGCGTCATCCTTGGAATAGTGTCCTTCCAAAAGGGTACATTCTTCCGATTTGGATGAGATAAGATTGTAGTATCATCTCTGCAAAAAAAAAAGCGTGCCAGCAAAATTTTTGAGCCCACTCCGAAAAGTCAATATACTTTTTTCTTGGTATCATATAACAGACAATAGTTTTCATATCATTTTTTTTTCGCAACTTTGTAAAAAAACAGAATGGCGAATTTACGTAGGAATCACGAAAAGGCATCTTCTGGTGCTTTTATGACCAAATCGGGTCTATTTCTGGCACTTATCGGGCTGTTGTTTGCAGGCTTTAAGTTTTTTGGGGGCAATCAATCCGCCAAACCCGGCACAAGAGTGGTGATTAATGCCCCTGATGAACAGGGCGGTAATCCATCAAATACTTCCAGCGACTTACTTTTGCCCACCGTCAAAAATGGATATGTAGTAAATCACGAATTTTATAGCTTGTCTTACGACGAAAAAAACGAGCAAGCCGAATGGGTAACGTACTACATTTCGCGCAAGCGTCTAAATAATAAAAGAGCCAAAAGGAAGGATTGGTTTGAAAAAGACCCATTGGTTAAGACGGGCTCCGCCACTTACAAAGATTATAAGGGCTCTGGATACGACAAAGGACATTTGGCACCCGCAGCGGACATGGCCTTTTCTGTCGATGCGATGGATGATTGCTTTTACATGTCCAATATGAGTCCACAAGTACATAATTTTAATGGGGGGATTTGGCGTGAATTAGAAGAGTTGTCCAGAGATTGGGCACGAGCCAATGATAAGTTGTATGTGGTCACAGGGCCTATTTTCAAGGATGATTTGGGGCAAATCGGTCGCAAGAACAAGGTCACTGTGCCTGGTTATTATTATAAAATTTTGGTTGATTTAGAAGGGCCAGAAAAAAAAGCCATTGGTTTTGTAATGCCTAATGCCACAAGTAATCAACCCGTAACAGCATATGTGAAAACTATTGATGAGATTGAAGAGATGACAGGCATTGATTTCTTTCCAGAATTAGATGATGATTTGGAAAATGAATTGGAGAGCAAAGTTAATACCGCAAAATGGACATTTAATAAGAACTTGTATAAGGTTCGTACCCAAAAATGGAATATTCGATGATGCGTACGATGGGCTTTAGCCCGTCGAAAAAATGCTGCTCAGTACGATGGGCTTTAGCCCGTCGAAAAATAAAAGCTGCTGCTCAGTACGAATGGCTTTAGCCCGTCGAATTATCTCTATTGTTTAGTGATGTCATAAATACAATGTATTTTGCCTATTCAAAGCGAGTTAACTAAGGTTTATTTTTAGCAATAAGTCATTTTTTTGCGAAAGCATAATAAATACAAGCAGCGAATTACCTATATTGGCGGTCAATATTACTAGACATTCAAAAAAAATTGAAAAATGAAAAGGATTGTTTTGTTTGCAAGTATGTTGTTATTTTCGGTTGGGATTTTACGCGCTCAGTTGCCTAACGGTAGTACTGCGCCGGATTGGACGCTAACCGATATAAATGGCAATAGTCATCATTTGTATTCCTATTTGGATTCGGGATATACTGTTTTTATAGATTTTTCGGCGACATGGTGTGGCCCTTGCTGGAATTATCATAACTCTGGAGCACTCGAAAACTTGTACAATCAATATGGGCCAAATGGCACAAATGAAGTGCGTGTCTTTTTTATTGAAGGAGATGCTACAACCAATTTGGCATGTTTATATGGTTCGGCAGGGTGTAATAGCTCCACCCAAGGCAATTGGGTCGCAGGCACTCCATATCCTATAATCAACGATGCATCTCAAAACGGTCCCTACCAATTACCTTGGTGGCCCACGATTTATGGTATTTGCTCTAATCATGAAATTACCTATTTGTCACAGCCTAGCACCGCTGCCGCTTATGCTTTTCATAATAGTTGTCCTGCTCCTGCTAACCTAGAGATAACGAATGTCAACATCACCCCTGTAACTTGTTTTGGCGAAAGCACAGGAGGGGTAGATATCACGGTCGCTAATGGCTCTGGTAATTATACATTTCAATGGAATAATGGCGCAACAACTGAAGATTTAGAAAATGTTCCTGCGGGGGATTATTCGGTGGTCATAACGGATACCAATAGTGGTAGTACTGCTTCAGGCGGCCCCTACACCGTCTCTCAAAATAATCCTATCTTCGCTACACAAACCTTCTATTCTCCAGTTACGTGCCTAAATGGCGGTAATGATGGATCCGTAGGGTACAGTATCTCCGGGGGGGTGCCTCCATATTCTTTTTTATGGAGCAATGGACAAACGTCTTCTACTTTGTCGGATGTAGGACCCGGTAACTATGTGCTACAAATAACCGATAATGCTGGGTGTGTTGTCCTAGAAACGGTGGTTTTTGGGGAGCCTGTTCACCCGACAGTGTCTATCGATAATAATATTGCCCCCATTACTTGCGTAAATTCGACAACGACTATTGATGGCTCTGCATCTTCCCAAGGCAATGATATTGCCTACCAATGGACTACACTAGATGGTAACATTGTATCTGGTGCGACAAATTCTGTTGTAACGGTCAGTTCTGCTGGAACTTATACCCTAAGTGTTGTGAATACGGCGACTTCGTGCGAGTCTTCAAGTGCTATTGTTGTAACTGAAAATATTGCTCCACCAAATATCAATGCCAGTTTTGTCAACACTGAAATATTGACTTGCGCCAATCCTACTTTGGATATCGTAGGTAGTTCTACGACGCCTAATGCGACCTTTAGCTGGATCGGCCCTAATGGTTTTTCGGCAACGACTTCCACCATCACCGTAAGTGTGGCAGGAGATTATATGTTGACCGTGACGAATCCTGTGAATGGGTGTACGGCAAGCATCACATTAACGGTGTTTGGTGGTACCGACTTGCCCAATGTAAGTGCGTCCTTTGCGACAACAGGAGTATTGACTTGTACAAATACGAGTTTGGATATCGTGGGTAGTTCAACAACACCTAATGCGACCTTTAGTTGGGTCGGTCCGAATGGTTTTTCGGCAACGACTTCCACCATCACCGTAAGTGTGGCAGGAGATTATACGTTGACTGTGA
Source organism: uncultured Saprospiraceae bacterium (assembly GCA_964438645.1). Lineage (GTDB taxonomy): Bacteria > Bacteroidota > Bacteroidia > Chitinophagales > Saprospiraceae > HyVt-613. The sequence continues at coordinate 3,163 of CAYTLX010000177.1, forward strand.
CGGATCCTGTGAATGGGTGTACGGCAAGCATGACGATGAGTGTCTTGTCGGATATGACTCCACCTTCTGTCAGTATATCACCTTCAAATCCTGTGTTAACTTGTTCAACGCCTATTGTGACCTTAACAGCCAATAGTCCTAATGCGGAAACTTATGAATGGACAGGGCCAAATAATTTTACAGCATCAACTTCATCTATTTTAACATATGTAATTGGTATGTATTCGGTGACAGTAACGGGAAGTAATGGTTGTGTAAATGATGCCAACGTCAATGTGTTTGAGGCTTTTCCTTTAGGTATTCAATGTGAAACGGTGAGTAATGTAACAACTGCTGGCGGTTCTGATGGGGTAGGAAGTGTTACCGTAGTGTCGGGCACCGCACCTTTTACAACATGGGTGAATAACTCATCGCAAACGGTTAGTGTTTTAGGAGGGGTGGCGACTTACTCCAATTTGCCAGCAGGAGTTTATGCGGTAGATGTGACGGATGCGGTGGGCTGCTCTGCCAGTTGTTCCTTTATTATCTCTGAACCCAATTGTAATTTGAGCCTTTCGGAAACGCACACCGATGAGTCTTGTGCTGGAAATGCAGACGGAAGTATTGATATAACATCTGCTAACGGTGCTGGGGCAATTACTTATAGCTGGTCTAATGGAATGACAACGGAAGATATTTCTGGTCTTGGTGCGGGCTCCTATACAGTCATCGCGACAGATGAAAATGCTTGCCAAGCTACAATGTCCATTACCATTAGTACAACTCAGCCCATTACACCTACTTTTACGCAAGTAGAATCAATATGCGCCTTAGAAGTGTCATTGACACTTCCCAATATCTCCTTGGAGAATATCGAAGGTACTTGGGATCCTAACCCAATACTACTCGCCAATGGAACTCAAAATGCCGTATTTACGCCAAATGCGGATGAATGTGCCGTTTCTACATCGATGGAAGTGGTCGTTATTCCAGCTGTGACGCCTGTTTTTCCAGTATTTGGACCTTATTGTAGCGATGGTGCTATTGTTGAGTTACCCACAACATCTAATAATGGAATTACAGGTACTTGGACACCTTCCTTTTTTAATCCTGCTAATGGTAGTCAAAATATCATTTTTCAGCCAAATGACGGTCAATGTGCGACAGATTATGACCAAAATGTGGTCGTAGAGAGTTGTGGTTGTGCTAATCCGCCTACTGTAGATGCAGGGGATCCAGTTGAGATTTGCGTCAATAGCGAAGTGGAGCTAGCAGGAAGCTTTGGTGGAGGAGCAACGATGGCCGAATGGAGTGGGGGCACAGGCACTTTTACCCCAAATAACACCACGATGAATGCCGTTTATCTTCCATCGGCTGCTGATATTGCGGAAGGTTCTGTAATTTTGACATTAACAACAGATGATCCTGATGGCAATGGTCCTTGTGAAGCGGCTAGTGCTACGGTTACGATTACGATTCATCCGCTGCCCGTTATTGCTATTGGTACGATTCCTGTTCTTTGCACCACAGATAATCCATTTCCATTGATAGCAGAGCCATTTGGTGGTGTTTGGTCTGGAGATGGAGTATCGAATAATATGTTTGATCCATCTGTTACGGGCGGCGGAACATTTAATTTGCTTTATACCTACACAGACGATAATGGCTGCACGAATGAAGAAGACGTAAATGTGGTCGTAGAAAGTTGTGGTTGTGCTAATCCGCCTACTGTAGATGCAGGGGAATATCCCACGGCATGTGGAAATCAAGAGATTCAATTGAATGGTAGCTTTGCGGGTGGCGCGACGATGGCTACCTGGAGTGGGGGAATGGGGACATTCGCCCCAAATAACACCACAATGAACGCTGTTTATACACCTACTAGTGCAGAAATAACCCAAGGATTTGTCCACTTATTGTTGACAACGGATGACCCTGATGGCAATGGACCTTGTGAAGCGGCGGTTTCTGATGTAAATATTAGCATAGCATCCCCTTCCTTGGTTCTAAACATCACTGGTGAGATTTGTTGCGGAACTACAGTCGAAATAAGCACGTCCTTAACTGGTTGTGATGATGCTACCTATTCTTGGTCAACGGGGGATACACTACCCAATACCATTGTAGATTCAGCAGGTATTTATTCCGTGACGGTCACTTGCGGCAGTGGCTGTGAAATCGTCCAAGAG
>CAYTLX010000178.1:0-5306 GCA_964438645.1 uncultured Saprospiraceae bacterium
CCCCCGATGTTTCAAGCAATAATAGCCGAGTATTCATAATTAACAATCTTTTTACAAGTGGAATCAACGAACAAGTTGTGGCTTTCAACAAAAAAACTTACATTGTCGTTTAATTATATATCGACAAAGGTAAGCCATATTTTGCGTCTTGCCAGCAAAAAAAAGCACATGATCAGATTCCATGCCACGGCATTGTTCACTTTTCTTTTTGTTCTAGGGGTGCCCATTCGACAAAGACTTCATCAGACAACCATTATCCCCCCTGACTCTGTCCATGAGCAAGCATGGGTAGATTCTGTTTTTAATGCCATGACAGATGATGAGCGACTCGGACAATTATTTATGATTCGCGCCAATCGAAAGGCGATAGACCCTAGTTTTAAGAAACAGGCCGAAGACTTAATTACCAACTACCATGTAGGCGGTATCTGCTTTTTTAAAGGGCATCCTACGACTCAGCTCAACTTGACAAACCACTACCAAGCCCTATCCAAAGTCCCTATGATGGTGGCTATCGACGGCGAATGGGGCATTAGTATGCGGCTAGATAGTACCATTCGGTATCCCCACAATCTAACATTGGGGGCGATTCGCCAAAATAGCTTAGTCTATCAAACGGGGAGCGAAATTGCCAAGGAATGCTATCGTATGGGCATCAATGTCGATTTTGCACCAGTGACAGATGTCAATAACAACCCCAATAACCCCGTCATCAATGACCGCTCCTTTGGCGAAAATAAATTTAATGTTTCTGCCAAGAGTTATATGTATATGCTAGGCATGCAGGACCAAAAAGTAATGGCTTGCGCCAAACATTTTCCAGGGCACGGCGATACAGATGTGGATTCTCACTTAGATTTGCCTGTGATACCCCACAGTCGTGAGCGGTTGGACACTTTAGAGCTTTATCCATTTAAGATACTTATCAATCAAGGTGTACAAAGTATTATGGTGGCTCATTTGGATATTCCTGCGTTGGATGCTGTGCATAAGCCGACGACGCTTTCGCAAAAAGTAGTGACGGACCTTCTAAAAAAGGAGCTTAACTTCAAAGGACTTGTCTTTACCGATGGCTTAGAAATGAAGGGCGTCACCAAGCATTTTAAAGATGGAGAAGTAGAAGCCGAAGCCATCCTTGCGGGAAATGACATCATGCTGTTACCAGAAAGCACGCCCAATGCCTTCAAAACCGTTAAGAAATACATCAAAGATGGCAAGCTGACTTGGGAGCGCATTTACGAAAGTACCAAAAAAATACTGCACGCAAAATATAAAATGGGGCTGCATAATTATAGACCCAAGTCTCCAAAAAACTTAATAGAAGACCTAAATGCCCCTAGAAAAAGAGCGCTCAAACGAAAGTTGATACAAAATGCATTGACTCTTGTGCGCAATGATGACAATATTGTCCCTATCAAGGACACTCAACAAAAAATTGCCGTCATCAGCATCGGCAAAAATTCAAAAACGACTTTTCAGGAAACTGCCCTAAAATATGGCTCTTTCTCCTATTACAATACGCCAAAAGAAGTCTCTTCCACTAAAAGAAAGAACCTTCTAGCTTTGACCAAAAATAAGGATTTAGTCATTATTGGTATTCATGATATGGTGCGACATGCGTCCAAGCAATTTGGGATTACGGCTTCTACACGCCAACTAATCGAAGACATCAGCGCCCAAAACAAAGTCATGCTGGTCATTTTTGGAAACCCATATAGCCTAAAATTCTTTGACAAGCAACGTAACGTGCTTGTTGCTTACGAAGGAGATAAGGATTTTCAGGACTTGGCCGCTCAGGCGTTGTTTGGTTCTAATGATATTGATGGAAAACTTCCTGTTACTGCGTCGGACACTTATTATTCGGGTCTAGGTATTCATATCGACAATACCCAAACTTTTGGCTTCGCCATCCCCGAAGAAGTAGGGGTAGATGCCAAGCTTTTGACGAAAGTCGATACCATCCTTGAAGAAATGATCCGAATCAAAGCCGCTCCTGGGGCCCAAGTACTTATCGCTCGTCATGGCAAAATCATCTACCAAAAAGGCGTAGGCTATCACACCTACGATAAAAAAATACCCGTAAAAAATAGTGATATTTATGACCTAGCGTCCATCACCAAAGTAGCTGCCACTACCGTATCCTTGATGAAACTCTACGATGATGGGCTGTTTGACTTAAATCAAACCTTGGATGCCTACATCCCTGATGTCCAAGGAACGAATAAAGCAAATATAGTCGTTCGGGACATTCTAGCCCACCGTGCTAGACTAAAGCCTTGGATTCCTTTTTATAAAAAGACACTCGTACCTGTCGGTAAAAAAAGAAGACATCACCGTCAAAGAAAAGCACGCTCCAAAAAGATTTATCATAAAAGAAGTAGCATCGGATATTCTATACCCGTAGCCAAGGATATTTTTATGAAAGACAGCTATATGGATAGTATTTGGCAACGTATCTATGACTCAGATCTGCGTACTTCAGAAGGGTATCGTTACAGCGACTTAGGCTTCTATCTGTTTAACAAAGCCATTACGGACATCACCCATACCCCTGAAAATGTCTATGCCAAGCAAGAAATTTATGACAAACTCGGTCTAAAGACCATGACTTATCTACCTTTAAAATATTATGACTTAAAACGCATTGTACCGACCGAAAAAGATCGCTACTTTCGTAAAGAACTCGTACAGGGTTATGTCCACGACATGGGTGCCGCCATGTTGGGTGGCGTATCAGGTCATGCCGGTTTATTTTCCGACAGCTATGACCTAGCGGTACTTTTTCAGATGTTATTAAACGGTGGAACGTATGGGGGCAAACGCATTTTATCGCAAGATGTCGTCCACCTTTTTACTCAAAGAATCCCCGAAGATACCCGACGTGGGCTAGGTTTTGACCTAAAAGAATTAGCCCCTAGCAAAACGTATCCCAAACGAAAAGAAAATATGTCGCCTTTGGCTTCTGATTCTACTTTTGGGCACTTAGGGTTCACAGGCACTTGCGTCTGGGCAGATCCCGAAAATGACCTTATCTATATATTTTTATCCAATAGAACTTATCCTTCCATGCATAATGGAAAATTGAATAAAGCGGATATCCGCCCTAGAATCCAATCCGCTATTTATCGGGCGCTTTTGGATTAATCCACTAAAATCTTGTATCCATCTAACTTTCCAAAAATTTAGAACTTTCCAAAAGTTAAAGAAGGTAGTTGGAAGCGTGGCAAGCTACGTCGTAGCGGTTTTAGTTTTTACCGAACCACTGATGTATTAAAACTTGAGTAAAATTCACTATATTTACCCCACAATTCAAAGAAATGGCAAAAAGGAAAAAAAAGAACGTCCATAAAACACCCGCTACCCAACCTAAGTCAATCCCGCAGCTTCCAAGCTGGTTAACCAATAGCAAGCTGCATTATATCTTGATTGCCCTACTTGCTTTTGTACTTTATGCCAATACATTGGGGCATCAATATTGCCAAGATGATGCCATTGTCATTAAGGAAAACATGTACACCACACAAGGCATCAAAGGGATTCCAGGCATCTTAACCAAAGATACTTTTTATGGATTTTTCAAGAAAGAAGGCAAGGCGGCTTTGGTGCATGGCGGACGCTATCGCCCACTAACACTCGTGCTTTTTGCTATAGAATGGCAGTTTTTTGGCGATAATCCAATGATTTTCCATCTAGTTAATATTCTTTTGTTTGTAGTACTTGGTCTGTTGCTTTATAAAGTCATGATTACGCTATTGGCTGACTATCCCGATAGCCAAGCGAAGTTGATTGCGCTATTCACCACTTTGATCTTTGTCGCACACCCTGTCCATACCGAAGTGGTCGCCAACATCAAAGGTGCAGATGAAATTGTCGCATTGTTAGGTAGCTTGGCGGCACTTTATTTCACGTTAAGGGCGTACAGAGACCGCAAAATGGGTTGGATGGCCCTTGCTTCAATGATATTTGGTTTGACCATTTTTGCGAAAGAAAATACCATCACCTTTTTGGCTATTATTCCCATTGCCTTGTTATTGTTTGGTCAAAAAGGTAAAGGACTCGCTAGGAATAAAATCAAAGAAGCATTGCTATACACGGCACCGCTTTTAGGTTCGGTTATCCCTTTTTTGGTGATACGTAGTCGAATAATTGGCGGTGGTGCCAATGGCAAGGTACTAGAATTGATGAACAATCCTTTCTTAAAAATCGTCAATAACAAATATGTGGACTTTTCTATTGGCGAAAAAATTTCTACTATTTTTTATACTTTGGGCGATTATATTCGACTGTTGGTTTTCCCCCAACCGTTGACATCGGACTACTACCCACACCATATTGAATTAATGCATTTTGGAGATTGGCAAGTCATTTTGAGCATTCTTTTATATATTGGTCTCTTCTACCTTGCGGTAAAAAACTTGCGTAAAAACCCATTGATTAGCTTTGGTGTGTTTATCTATTTTGCGTCTTTGTCGATAGTCTCCAATTTTTTATTTCCTGTCGGGACGTTTATGGCGGAGCGTTTTTTGTTTATGCCATCTGTCGGTTTTAGCATGATTGTAGCGGTTTTATTGGCAAAATTGGTCAAAAAGGATAATTATACCACCGCACTAGGGACATTGGGCGTCATATTATTGCTCTTCAGCATCAAAACCATCACTAGGAATCCCGCATGGAAAAATGACGAAACGCTTTTCTTAACCGATGTCAAAGTCTCCAAAAAAAGTGCTAAAATCCAAAATGCGGTTGGTGGCACCCTTTTAGCGCAAGCGACCCAATCAAAAGATAAAACCATCCAACAAACCAAAGCCCAAGAAGCAGTCACACACCTAAATATCGCCATCAAGGAGCACCCAAATTATAAAAATGCTTGGTTGCTTTTGGGCAATGCTTACAATATGCTTGACCAATATGACCAATCTATTAGTGCTTACAAAAATGCTTTGCGTGTCGCTCCAGGCTATCAAGATGCCATCAGAAATATGGCCATCACTTACAGGCAAGCAGGCAAATTCTTCGGTGAGAAGAAAAATAATCCCACAAAGGCCATCTCCTACCTAAAAGAAGCGGAAAAGCTCCAGCCCAATGATGCAGAAGTGACCCGTTTATTGGGTATTGCGTATGCGGTCAGTGGACAGATTGCGAAGGCGCTCCCCTACCTAGAAAAAGCTTTTGCGACAACACCCAATAATGCCAACCTAGCACTAGACCTAAGTATGGCTTATGGGCAAGCTGGAAACAGGCAAAAATCCGCTTTCTATCAGCAAAAGGCGCTGGCGATTGATCCAGATATTCTTAAAAAGCGGGGG
>CAYTLX010000179.1:0-5293 GCA_964438645.1 uncultured Saprospiraceae bacterium
CTGAAAGAAATAATCTTACTTCATTGTTGCTGGTTGCTGGTTACTGGTTGCTGGTTACTGGTGGCTGGTTGCTGGTTGCTGGTTGCTGGTGACACTTTATCTCTAAAAGAATCTACTCCATTCCAGATTAATTTAAGAAACCGCGTGTCACGGGCGGCAGCAGCGTTGCGGCGTTGCGTGAAACCCATGTCACGGGCGGCAGCACTATGCCACTATGCTTCTATGTGTTTAAAAAAAATGTCACGGGCGGTAGCAGAGATTAACGCTTGGTCAGACGACTGGTAGCCACGATACGACCGTCGCCATCAATCATCTGTACAAGGTAAAGCCCATTAGAAAGGTCATTGACCAAAAAGTCCGTTTCTTTCTTAGGGTAAAATGTTTTCATCCGTTTACCGATTAGGTTATACAGGTAAATGGTTGCGATTTGATTATCATCACCTTCTATGTTAAAAAACGAAGTGGTTGGGTTCGGAAATACCTGAACCGTAACAACCGGATCTATATGCATAGACTTTTTGGCTGTTTGCGAAAAGCCAACAGTCAAAGCAAGAGAAAAAACAAGTGTTAGTACAAACGTCTTCATAAACAAAGGTGAATAGGCTCCTTTTTTAAAGGAACGAGTTAAGAATCAACACAAACTCAAGGGGAGTTTTCTGAATTCTCATTGTAAAAGTACGCTTTGATAGGGATAAAACCAAAAAAAAACTTCGTTTTAAGAAAAATTTAACGAAATCCACGCAATAATTGTCTTGTTATCGACATTATTTGCAACTTTGGCTTTCTTCGTTTCTTTCAAATTTCGTACCAAAACACGCAACACTCGCAAAAATCAATGAACTATTACTTCCGAATACTCCATCTAGCCAAAAAATACCGAAAAGAGATCTTTTTGACTATCCTCCTTAATCTATTCGTGGTGGTTTTCTCATTGTTTTCTATTACCGTCCTAATTCCTACCCTAAAGATTATTTTCAAAAACACCGTGGACGTATCTACTCCACTACCCTACACGGGACTATCCCACCTAAAAGACTACCTAGAATCCAATCTCAACTACTATATCACTTCTCAATCCTTAATCCTTGGCAAATCAGGCGTACTCGTCCGCATTCTGATTTTTGGAACGACTATGTTCTTTTTCAAAAATCTATTTAGATACCTAGCCGCTATATCCATGGCTTACATTCAAGTGGGCGTAGAAAGAGACTTGCGCAATAAAATACACGCTAAAATACTTCAACTTCCCACCCGCTATTTCAACGACCAGCGAAAAGGAGACATCATCGCCAAGATGACTACGGACATCAATGAGATTCAATGGGCGCTGTTAGGCAGCTTCCAGCGACTGGTACAAGACCCCTTGATGATTCTTTTGACATTAACCACCATGATTATTCTTAGCCCACAACTCACTGGCTTTGTGGTCATCTTCATCCCCATCATGGGGCTGCTCATCAATCGAATAGGCAACACACTCAAAAAGCCTTCAGGACAAGCCAAAGAAGCCATGGGGCGCATCCTTTCACATGTCGATGAAAATATCACGGGCTTACCCATCATCAAGTCGTATGTTGCCGAAGATCGCGCCCAACAAGCCTTTCAATACACCAACGAAAATTATTTCAGATACATGATTCGAATGTTTCGGCGAAGAGAGTTATCTTCTCCGATGAGCGAATTTTTGGGCTCCATGATTATCATTACCATTATGTGGTTTGGCAGCCAATTGATTTTAGAAAAAGGTCAATTAGAGCCCGAAGTTTTTATCACTTATATCGCGCTATTCTATCAGGTCATTGCGCCAGCCAAAAACATCTCCAATGCGATATTCGACATCAAGCGGGCAGAATCTTCTGGTGAACGTATCTTTTCCTTATTGGATGCACCCGATACGATGCAGGATGCCCCTGATGCTTGCGCAAAAGAGCAGTTTGACACGGAATTAGTATTACAGGATGTCTGCTTTTCTTACGAAGAAAAACAAGTGATTAATCATTTTAATTTGACGATAAAGAAAGGACAACAAATTGCTCTAGTCGGTCAATCGGGTAGCGGCAAAACCACCATTTCTTCTCTTATCAATCGCTTTTTTGACGTAAGTTCTGGCAAAATTCTTATTGATGGTATTGACTATAAAGCACTAAAAATCAAGTCTTTGCGCAAGCTTATCGGCTACATCTCCCAAGATGCTATCTTATTTCATGACACCATCAAAAACAACTTATTACTCGCCAAACCCGATGCCACCGAAGCAGAAATCATCGCTGCCGCCAAAGCAGCCAATGCACATGACTTCATTCTGGCAACAGAAAATGGCTATGACACCAATATCGGAGAAGGGGGCTCAAAATTGAGCGGCGGACAAAAACAAAGATTAACCATCGCCAGAGCCATCCTGAAAGATCCCCCTATCTTAGTTTTGGATGAAGCCACTTCCGCCTTAGATTCCGAATCCGAAAAATTAGTCCAAGAAGCACTAGAAAAAATCATGGAGCATCGGACTTCTATTGTCATCGCCCACCGACTATCCACCGTCAAGCACTCCGACCGAATTATTGTCATGCGTGAAGGCACCATTATCGAAGACGGCACACATGATGAACTGCTTGCGCAAAATGGCGCCTACCAAAAACTGGTGGAACTGCAAAACCTATAAAAAGCTAGCATTTCCGCTCAAAGCCTATGGAAGGCACAGACGACCGACCGTTTGTCTCAACTTTCCCACTGATAAAACTACTTATCGCCAAGAATATATCGAATAGACAAAGCGCCATATCCCGCTCCAAAGCCATTGCCATATCCAGTCAAGGCGATAGTTGGATTCCAATCTAAACTAAGATTTACGGGAGCTTCAGAAAAGCGATAATCCAGCCCTAATGCCCCATGTACTAAGAGACCCAAACTCCCTTCATTTTTGAAATAAGTGTCATCACTCCATGAGTAAAAATTGATTCCGGCTCCACCACCATAAAACCACTGTAACCCGTCAGCAACCGAAGATAAATCATTATGAACCTGATAAGTACCACCCATTCCATATGACGTCCAATGATAAGATAAAACACCTCTACGCCTATAACTGCCATATAATTCTAAAGCAGATGTCTCATTAATAAAAAACTTATAGGAGAGCGCTCCAGGAGCTCCTAAACGTAAACCAATCGCAGATGAATAACTTTGGGCAGATAAGGTAGTCCCAAAAAAACATAGGGTCAAAAAGACCAAGATGGAAATAGTTTTTTTCATTTTCTTATTTTTTGATGGCAAAACTGTTTATTATTGGTTTAAATTGCAAGTATTCTACAAAAAAAAAGAAATAACCCAAAAAAAGAAGGCTTTGGAATATCCAAAGCCTTCTTTTAAATACAAGTAAGAAACGCTTACTCAACAAGTCGGTAACCTAAGCTTAAAGAGCCAATAGGTAAGACACTTCCACCCAAATCAACACCATCAGTAATATCGCCAGTGTAAATATAATAAGCAGGTCCTATACCCAATTCAAAGGAAAACTTATCATCAGAGAACAACCACTGATAACCAATCAATCCACCAAGAGTAATAACATTGTACTTAAAACTAGCATCTTTTAGAAGATCATCTGTATAATCATAAGACATAAACCTTGCTCCTACTGCAGGAGCTACAAATAAGCCTCTAGGCGCATCATCACTAGAAAGGTAAAAACGATACTGTATATTAGCACCCAAACCTGTCCTTTTAGTTCCCAATAATGTACTTTTTCTAGATACAAAAAATGCACCTACTTGAAAAGAGCTTTTTTCATTAAGAACACCTTCGTACTGGGCTCCAAGTTGACCAAAAGCCAAAGTAAATGGGTTAACTTTAATATACCCTTGAGCCGAAGCATTCGTAGCAAACATCATGGATACACCCATCACTAATAGTAAAAGAATCTTTTTCATTTTCAATTGTTTTAGTTAAAGATAGCCAAAGATAAATCTTTTTTTAATAGTTCAAAGTATCTTTAGCTTTTTTTTCTACCATATTTTAGGTAGTATGTTTTAGAAAAATCAAGTCGAACTGTGTATTATGCTTAAATCAATATGCAAGTGGTGCGCTGCCCTGTGTATTCGACTTACAGATAAAAAAAAATTATTTTTCCGAAAGGGAGAAAATCATCACGGCCAAAGGCGATAAATTGATCGAAATCGAATAATTCTTTCCGTGCTGAAACGCTTTTCTTGCTGTCAATTGACCATTCACTAGGCCACTTCCACCATATTCTTCTTGATTACTATTCGCTATCTCCTGCCACTTGCCCTTGCTCGGTACACCAATTTGATAGTTTTCAATGGCATTGGGCGAGAAATTACACACCACTAAGACTTGATCTTCTTCATTTTTACGCAAGTAAACCAACACACTATTAGAAGTATCGTCGGCAGCTAGCCATTCAAATCCTTCCAAATCAAAATTAACCGTCCATAAGGCAGGTGTCTCCTTATAGACTTCATTGAGCTTTGCGAGCCATTTTTGGACACCCGCATGCATCGGATAATCCGTCAAATGCCATTCTATCCCATGATCCAAATCCCACTCTTTCTGCTGACCAATTTCTCCGCCCATAAATATCAACTTGTCTCCAGGATGGGTAAACATATACCCAAATAGCAACCGTAAATTAGCAAATTGCTGCCATTCATCTCCTGGCATACGACTAATCAAAGAGCCCTTACCATGCACCACTTCATCATGCGATAAAGGCAACACAAATTGCTCCGTAAATGCGTATAACAGACTGAATGTCAACTCACTCTGATGGTGCCCCCGATAGATGGTGTCTCGCTGTAAATAGCGTAAAGTGTCATGCATCCAACCCATCATCCACTTTCGGTCAAAGCCTAGCCCGCCATATTCTGTAGGGGCCGTCACACCCGACCAAGATGTTGATTCTTCCGCAATGGTCATGGCTCCAGGGTGATGCTGATGGATAGCATCATTTAATTCTTTCAGAAAATGTACGGCTTCAAAATTTTCATTACCACCATGCTCATTGGGTATCCACTCCCCTTCCTTTCGGGAATAATCCAAATATAACATGGAAGCCACGGCATCCACCCGCAACCCTTCCACATGAAAACAATCCACCCAAAATAGTGCATTGGAAATCAAAAATGACCGTACTTCATGACGTCCATAATTGAATATATAACTCGTCCAATCGGGGTGATAGCCTTTTCTTGGGTCGGCATGCTCGTACAAGTGACTTCCGTCAAACTTATATAACCCATGAGCATCTCTTGGAAAATGAGATGGCACCCAATCCAAG
>CAYTLX010000180.1:0-3004 GCA_964438645.1 uncultured Saprospiraceae bacterium
ACATTGGGATGGTCTTTAAAGCGTTCTTTTTGGATTTCTCTAGCTTTTAAGACCCTTTTGGCTACGACTTCGCTGGTCTCCCCTTCTCGACGGCGATCGGCTAACTGTTCATAGCTTACAGGGGTGACTTCCACATGCAAATCTATCCGATCCATCAATGGTCCAGAGACTTTATTGAGATAACGTTTGACAATACCTGGACCACATACACACTCTTTGTCGGGGTGATTATAATAACCGCAAGGGCAAGGGTTCATGGAAGCGATGAGCATAAAATTAGCGGGGTAATCAACGGTGATTTTGGCTCGAGAGATGGTAATTTTTCTTTCTTCCATTGGCTGGCGCAAAACTTCTAGGACTTGACGCTTGAACTCTGGTAACTCATCCAAAAATAGCACACCATAATGCGCCAATGATATTTCACCAGGCATCGGATTAGAGCCACCGCCCACTAAAGCAACATCGCTAATCGTATGATGCGGCGACCGAAATGGACGAACCGTCACCAATCCAGCATCCGATTGTAATATTCCGGCAACGGAATAAATCTTAGTGGTCTCCAACGCTTCCGACAAGGACAAAGGCGGTAGAATCGTAGGTAATCGCTTGGCTAACATGGTCTTGCCAGCACCTGGCGGCCCAATCAAAATGGCATTATGACCACCTGCTGCGGCAATTTCCAAAGCTCTTTTGATCCGCTCTTGTCCTTTAACATCTAAAAAATCGACCGCATAATGGTTCTTTTTTATCGCAAATTCATCTCGCGTGGATACTTCAACGGGCTTTAACTCACTCTCCCCATTTAAGATATCAATGGCTTCTTGCAAAGTCTGCACCCCATACACTTCAATATCATCGACAATCGCCGCTTCACGAGCGTTTTGGGCAGGTACAATCAATCGCTTAAATTTTTCTTTGCGTGCTTGAATGGCTATAGGCAAAGCCCCTTTAATGGGTCTCAATGAACCATCCAGCGACAACTCTCCCATCAATACAGAAGATTCTAATAAATCTGCATTGATTTGGCTGGTCGCCCCTAACAAACCGAGTGCAATGGGTAAGTCATAAGCCGAACCTTCCTTGCGCACATCCGCTGGCGCCAAATTGACCACAAACTTCACTCTAGGGATTTTGAATCCAAAATTTTTGACCGCGGTTTCTATCCGTGAGTAGCTTTCGCGAATGGCATTGTCTGGAAGACCCACCAAAAAATAAGCATTGGAGCCTGCAGGAATCTGACCACCTGCACTAATTTCTACCGTAATCGTCATGGCATCCACACCATAGACCGCACTTGCGTAAGTTTTCACCAACATAAGATCTCTCGTTTGCGCCAGCTCCAAGTCAACTATATTAAAGAAATTATGTTATTTCTTCAATCCTTTCCGCAAGGAAACTGGCAAATGTTTTAATAGTTTTCTATCTTTGAGCGCACAAGTTAACTAAAATCTTCATGTCACAAAAGGCTTGGTACATATCTCCTATCGGTTGGTTAGAAATAACTGCACATAACAATTCTCTTACGGGAATTAAGAAGGTATCTCGTCCAGAAAAGGTAAAAAATGATGATTTGCCTGCGATTTTATTGGATACTATTGGACAATTGGAAGAGTATTTTTTAGGGATTCGGAAGGGATTTGACTTAAAACTAGACTTTGGGGATGCGAGTGCATTCTATAAAGATGTTTGGGTAGAGTTATTGAAGATACCTTACGGCAAAACCGTCTCGTATTCGCATATTGCCCATGAATTAGACAATCCAAAATCGGTGCGTGCGGTGGGTCAAGCTGCAGGTGCGAATCCTATTGCCATCGTTGTTCCTTGTCATCGGCTGATTGGCAAGAAAGGAGATTTGACGGGCTACTTGAATGGTCTTGACATAAAACGAGAGTTACTACGACTGGAAAATCCCAAATCTTTTGGGATGCAGGGGGAACTTTTTTAGTTTGCGCCCTAACCATATCCGATACAATCCCCTATCTTTGAAAAAAAAAGCATGAAATATATTCCCACCACCTTGTTCTTTCTATTTTTTGCGCAAGCGATATCCGCTCAAAATATCATGATAAGTGATGAATTTAATCCCAATGAGCCTTCCATCATCATGAATCCCAAAAACCCTGCACAGTTATTGGCCGCCACCAATATCGATAATTATTACATTAGCCTAGATACGGGCCAGACTTGGACAACGCACAAAATGTCTTCTGCTAGTGGCGTATGGGGCGACCCAGCCTTAATGATTGATACCGCTGGTGCTTTTTATTATTTTCATCTATCTAATCCGATAGACGGCAATTGGGTAGATCGCATCGTCTGCCAAAAATCTACCGACCAAGGAGCTACTTGGCCCACAGATACCTATACTGGACTCAATGGCGCTAAAGTCCAAGACAAAGCATGGCCTGTGGTGAATCGAACCAATAACCACATTTTTATCACTTGGACAGAGTTTGATAAGTATAATAGTAGTGACCCAGCCGATAGCTCCAAGATTATGTTTTCCAAATCTTTGGACGGTGGCGCCACTTGGACGCCTGCCAAAAGAATTAACAAAGTCAACGGAGATTGTGTCGATTCCGATAATACCGTCGAAGGCGCCACGCCAGCAGTGGGTCCAAATGGAGAAATCTATGTGACTTGGGCGGGGCCAGAAGGTATTCTTTTTGACCGTTCATTGGATGAAGGCGACACCTGGCTTGATGATGATATTTTTATTTCTGATTTTCCGCAAGGATGGGACTATACGATACCGGGAATTTCGAGATGCAACGGGCTTCCAATCACCAAATGTGATTTGAGTGGCGGTACTCATCATGGTACTATTTATGTCAACTGGACAGATCAACGCAATGGAGAAAACGACACCGATGTTTGGCTTGCCAAATCCACCGATGGGGGAAATACTTGGAGTGCACCCATTCGAGTTAATGACGATCCTGCTGGCAAGCATCAGTTTTTGACTTGGATGGATATTGACCAGACTACGGGCTACTTGTATTTT
>CAYTLX010000180.1:3104-5255 GCA_964438645.1 uncultured Saprospiraceae bacterium
GGCACACAAGATGCTTCCGCAAATATTCAACAATTAGAAACTTTTCCCAACCCTGCTTCCGCCAAAGAAAAGGCTTATATTTCCTTTAAATTACATGAGCCAGCCTTGGTCTCTATCTCCATCTACAATGCTTCTGGACAGCTTGTGTATCAGCCGCTTACGCAAAAAAAATTGGCGTATGGCAAGCATATAATTTCTGTAGATTTGAAAAAATTGGATTTAAATGCTGGGGCTTATTTTTACACGCTGGATGTGGGTGGGGAAAAGGTTAGTAAGCAATTGATGGTGGAGTAAATGGTCTTTTGGATGCGTTGTGTTTTTACTCATCTTTTGTTCTATTTGAACATTTGAAATAAGGCTATTCTTCTTCTATTACCGTCTCATTTTTCGTTTACTTCTAGGATTCTGCCCATCCTGACGACGGCGCTTACCATTTCGTTTGCGATTCCCTTTTTCATTTTTTGGGGAGTGATTTTTGGGGCGACCTAATAGTATTTCCGCAAGGTCAAGACGACCTAGTTTCGTCAAGCGAGCTTTTATTTTATTTCTAAACTCCCCTTTGTACCAAAAGAAAAATTGGTGTTGTGCATCCCGCTCTTCTCGAGTTTTTGCCGTGTACATCGGCTTCAATGTATAGGGGTGTACCCCCGAGTAATAAATCACTGTCGCTACGGTCATCGGAGTAGGCGTAAAGCCTTGTACCTGCTCCAGATGAAAGCCTAAATCCTTCGTTTTGGCCGCAAGGTCTGCCATGTCTTCTTCTTTGCAGCCTGGGTGACTAGAGATAAAATAGGGAATCAATGGTTGTTTCAGTCCCGCCTTTTTATTGAAGCGGTCATACATCTTTTTGAACTCAAAAAAGTACTTAAACGATGGCTTACGCATGATTTTCAAGGTCGTATCTGCGCCATGCTCCGGCGCTACTTTTAACCGTCCAGAAATATGCCGACTCACTAATTGTTCCATGTATTCACGCATACTCCGATTGTCCCCTTTTTTATTAAATTCCTTGACCAACAAATCATAGCGAATCCCACTTCCAATGGTCGCCTTTTTGATTTTGGGGTGAGCATCTACCTTTCGGTAAATATTTGTCATCTGGTCATGGGATGTATCCAAATTGGAGCAAACAACGGGCGAAATACAAGAGGGCGCCTGACACTTATCACAGATAGACTGGTCATAGCCTTTCATCTTATACATATTGGCAGAAGGGCCACCCAAATCGGTGATATAACCTTTAAAATCAGGCATTTCCGTAATCGCATCGACTTCTGCCAAAATGGATTTTTCGGAGCGGGAAGAGATGAATTTACCTTGATGCGCCGAGATGGTGCAGAAGCTACAGCCCCCAAAACAGCCCCGATGCATATTGACCGAAAATTTTATCATTTCGTAGGCAGGAATGGGGCCACGCTTATTGTATTTTGGATGTGGCAACCGAGTAAAAGGCAACTCAAATGATGCATCAATTTCTGATTCGGTCAAGGCGGGATTGGCTGGATTGATGACGAGCCAATCCTGTCCTACTTGCTGCAAGATACGCCGCCCAAAGACCTTATTGGATTCTACTTCTACGGTCTTAAAGTTAGAAGCAAAAACAATTTTATCTTTCAGGCAATTTTCATGGCTATTGAGTTGGACATCTTCCCATTCCACCGTGGGCAAAGGCTCCGTCATCGGACTCAAATACGAAGTCTGCATGACTGTTTTTATTTCCCGAAAGGGTACGCCGTCCTTGAGCAAATGTAAAATCTCTACCAAGGGTTTTTCGCCCATTCCATAAACCATCAAATCCGCTCCTGTCGTCTTCAAAATCGAAGGCATTAACTTATCCGACCAATAGTCATAGTGTGTCACCCTTCGCAAAGATGCTTCTATCCCCCCTATCAAAACAGGAACATCTGGATATAATTCTTTGAGTATTTTGGTGTAAACCGTCGTTGCATAATCTGGACGAAACCCCTTATCCCCACCAGGCGTGTAGGCATCATCTGAGCGACGGCGTTTGTTGGCAGTATAGTGATTAATCATAGAGTCCATATTGCCCGAAGTGACTGCAAAGAAATAGTTTGGTTTCCCAAATTTCTTAAAGTCTCTCCAATCATCATTCCAGCTAGGCTGCGGAACAATTGCCACCCGAAATCCTTC